>CAYXHN010000135.1:0-1524 GCA_964464955.1 uncultured Methanosarcinales archaeon | reverse complement strand
GAATTCCTTAAGGGGTGGAGCCTTGAAGCAGGAGCATTGGTTTTGGCGAATGACGGATTTTGTGCTATTGATGAGATGGACAAGATGACTACTGAAGACAGGTCTGCTATGCACGAGGCATTGGAACAGCAGACAGTCAGTATCAGCAAGGCAAATATCCAGGCTACATTGATGACCCGGACAACTGTGCTTGCAGCTGCAAATCCTAAGTTCGGAAGGTTTGACCCTTACGGGATATTAGCAAGCCAGATAGATCTTCCTCCTGCCCTGATAAACAGGTTTGATCTGATCTTTCCTATAAAGGACCTCCCTGATTCTGAAAAAGATTCTAAGATGGCTGCACATATACTTGATCTTCACAGGGATCCTACTGTTGACGAACCAGAGATCCCTACAGAATTACTGAAAAAATATATCGCCTACTCGAGGCAGAACATAAAGCCAAAACTTACTAAAAGCGCAGAAGATGAGATAAAAAACTATTATGTAGCTATGAGAAACTCAGGAGGCGGAGAAGAATCCTCTGTAAAAGCTATCCCCATCTCAGCAAGGCAGCTTGAAGCTTTGGTAAGGTTGTCTGAAGCAAGCGCAAAGACAAGGCTTTCAAATAAGATAACTAAAAAAGATGCAAAAAGAGCTATCGACCTCCTCCAATACTGTCTGGGTCAGGTAGGGGTTGATCCTGAAACAGGAAAGATAGATATAGACCGTATAACTACAGGGGTTACTGCTTCAGAAAGAGGAAGGATACACACTCTGAAAGAAGTTATAGATGATCTGGAAAACCAGATAGGAAAGACTATCCCTGTAGATGATGTAGTAAAAGAAGGCAGCAGCAAAGGTATAGAGGAAAGCGAGATCGAAGAGATGCTTGAAAAGCTTAAAAGAAGCGGAGATATTTTTGAGCCTAAAAGAGGATTTATACAGAAGATATGAGGCGCACTATGGAGAACAGAAACAAAAAAAGACAGGTTGCACGCAAGGTCTGGATAAAAGATATACTAGAGGGGAGATATGTCCAGGAGGAAGGATGGAATCCCAATCATGTAGATATAAAAGGAAAGAAGATAAGCAGGGTTAATCTCATGGGTGTTGTGACTGATATTGAACCGGATGTCGATTACAGCTCATTTATCATAGACGACAGCAGCGGAAGGATATCTGTAAGGGATTTTGAAGGAAAGAAGATTGAAGACATGGGCATAGGAGATGCTGTGCTTATCATAGGCAGGCCTAAAGAATATGGAGATGAGAGATATATACTTCTTGAAATATTAAAAAAGATAGATAACAAAAAATGGATAGAGTACAGAAAACTTGAGCTTGAAAATCAAAAAGAGATCCAGGAAGAGGAAAAAGAGATTGATTCTAAAGATGCCGGCCAGGATCAGAAAGTTACAGTTGAAGAGGTTAAAGAAAAAGAGGGGTCAGAATCTGACAATATAATAGACACGATCAACGAGCTTGATCAGGGTGAAGGTGTTGATATAGAAGAACTGGTGGAAAAGACCGGAAAGAGCGAAG
>CAYXHN010000134.1:0-1650 GCA_964464955.1 uncultured Methanosarcinales archaeon | reverse complement strand
CCTGCCTTTCACTATATCCTTCAATATCCCTGCAAAATTCACCCTTTTATCATAAAGATGCCTCGCCGAATAATAAAGGTTCTGTACATCTACAAAAACTCCTACTCTTTGCTCCTTGTTCGCTACCATATAAACACCTCTTGCTTATTCCTGTTTTTTACTTGTTTTTTACCTTTTTTTATTTACTTTTTTCTCTATCCTGTCAAGCCTCTCCAGTATCTCTCCCATGTAAGGGTTCTGCTCAGACCTGGCTCTCATCTCTTCCCTGTGGAAACCAAACCTGTAATCAAGATATCCCACCAATATCATCGCCACGATTCCTAACATGAATATCGGGAAGAACCATCTTGTTATGTATATGCTTATCCCGTAATCCTGCAGCTTTGACAGGAGAAGGAAAAGTATCATGCCTGAATTGACCATCGTCATGTAGCCTAAGGCTCTCTGGATAAACACCTTGTTTTTCGTGAATATCCTCCTCAACTTTATCAAAAAAGGCATCCCTCTTCTCATTCCAGCTTATAAATCGCATCAACCTTAAAAAGATTGCGATTGCTCACATCATCTCTTTAAGCTTTTTGATGACCTTCTTATGGATATCAAGCTCTGCAGGAGCATCCCCAATATCAAACCACTCCAGCTTTTTCTGCTCATTTGTCTTCTCTATATCCCCTGACCATTCCCTGACAAGATAGAAATAATGAACATATTCATCTCCTGATGTAGGATCTCTGTCACTAAGAGAGGCTATGAACACAGAATTCCCTGTTTCAACATCCAGCTCTTCCTTCATTTCCCTGGCAAGAGTCTCTGCCGGGCTTTCCCCACCTTTTATATGTCCTGCAGGAAAAGACCATATCTCTGCATAATTGTCTTCATCCTCCCTCCTTTTCTCCATCAGTATCCTGCTGCCTTTCATAAAGACAGCTGAAGCAACCTCCTGCATATCTAATATTTATGCTAAGAACTATAAAAACTTAATGATTACACCAGTTCTGTATGATATCCTAATACATATTCCAGCAAGCTTAAGCCTATAAGAAAACATTTCAACAGGGCCTTTCACGCCTCTTTTTTCATGCTTTTCGGCATCGAAGGCAACGGAGGCAGTGGCGGAAGCTCACCTGGCTTTGAACTCTCTTCAGGAACTGGAGATTCAAACTTCACGTCATGCTTCACAGAAGGATATCTGGAGGGTTTATCATCCTTCGAAGGAGGTGGCATAGGATAATTTGCTTTTTGCTTTGGCGGCTTTTTCATGAACTTCTCCTGCTCAGGTGTTATGCCTGCTTTTTTCATGAAAAGCTTCTGCTTAAGCCCGTCTAATTTGCTCTTGATCCTTTCCATCAGCGGCTTATCAGTGTAACTGCCTAGCCTGTTCAGCTTATCAAACTTCTCCTCAAAAACAGCGATCTCAGATTCTATCTTTTGGATATCTTCAGAATTGACATCAGTCTTATCCTTTATCTTCTGCTCAAGCTCTTCCATCCTCTTATCCCTTTCGTCTTTCTGCTGAGTATAATACTGCATCTGGCTTCTCAGCCCCTCCATCGAATTCCTGAGCTCTCCTATCTTCTGGCTGTTCGAGTTCTCTGCATAATAAAGCTGCTCCTTAAGTTCAGATATATTATCCCTCAAAGTGCCTATCAC
>CAYXHN010000133.1:0-1704 GCA_964464955.1 uncultured Methanosarcinales archaeon | reverse complement strand
AAATATAGAGAACATCGATGGAGAGCAGCTCAAAGATATCTACTCTACTATGAAGAAGGTATTGAAAACAGCTATAAAAAAGCAGGGAGAAAGGGAAAATTTTCCCTCAGGCTGGCTGATAAAGAAAAGGAGTATTGTCAGTAAAGATGGAAAATCATCCAAATGCCCAAGATGCGGCGGAAAGATAAAAAATATAACTGTAGGAGGAAGATCAACATATTATTGCAGCAAGCATCAGAGATGATTATGGGCATGATAAGTATTATCCTGGGAATAATGATAATATCAAAGATAGGTGATCTATGACAAAAACAAAGATAATAGCTACAGTCGGGCCTGCGAGCAGCAGGCTTCCTGTGCTTAGAAGGACGAAGAAAGCTGGGATGGATATAGCCAGGATAAACACTAAATACGGGGCTGTTGAAGAGCATCTGAAAGTTACTGAAAAACTAAAGAAGATAAGAAAGATGTTTTCTCCCAGAGATATAAAGATAATCTCAAAGATCGAGACCCAGAAAGGGATAACAAATATCAACTCGCTTATCAGGGAAAGCGACGGGATAATGGTGGCCAGAGGAGATCTTGGAAAGAATATATCTTTTGAAAAGGTTCCACTTGCACAAAAGATGATAATAAAGAGATGCAATGAGAAGAAAAAGATGGTGGTAACTGCAACAGAGATGCTGCTTTCGCTGATGCATTCAAAGGTTCCTGAAAGGTCAGAAGTAAGTGATATCGCCAACGCTGTACTTGACGGCTCTGATGCGGTGATGCTTTCAGAAGAGACTGCCATTGGAAAATATCCTGCACTGGCTGTAAAGACCATGGACATAGTTGTTAAGGAAACAGAGAAGCAGATGGATAAGCTTAAAAGATAGTTCTACAAGAATATCATGTATTTATCGGAATGCCTGCAACACCTATAAAACCTGTGAGCCTGACTATCACATAAAACACATACAACCCAATCAATATTACTGCCTCTTTCTTCTGCAGGCCTTTTTTCCTGATAAAGAACAAAAGCACGATCAGGGAGATTATGAACAATGCAGGAAGATCGAAAAACAACAAACTTCTCCCCATAAAAAGCCCTGAGATAACTGCTGCTGCTCCTGCAGGGATAAGCAGATCAAAGATATTGCTTCCGATCAGGTTACCTATAGAAAGGCCCGGAGCTTTTTTGAATGCGGCTCCTATAGCGATTGAAAGCTCTGGCAGAGAAGTACCTATGCTTGCTATGAGGACCCCTATAAGTGCCTGGCTTATGCCAAGACTTAAAGCAAGGCTTGCAGAGTTTTCCACGACCATGTTTGAATTATAAAGGACTATCATCAGGCCGCCTATGACTGAAACTACATCCCAGAACATATGCGCTGCAGGAGCTTTTTTTATCTTTTCATTTACTTTCTCTTTCCTGTATAATGAAAGATAGTATATGAGATAGACTATGATGAGAAAAGCCCCTTCTGTCCTTGTAATGTTCCCATCATATCCTACAAGGAATAAAAGGGTGGCTTGAAGCAGGAAATCCTAAGGTTGAGTTTAAAAAAACAAAACTAAAAAATAAGTTTTCAAATGATATGTCTAAATTTGGAATAATTGCCAATCCTATTTATGGAATAGTAATTGTTCCTTTTTATGATTTTCTAAAAACCTTATTTGAGGGAGATTACAAACAAATACCAGATTATGTTGGATTTCTTC
>CAYXHN010000132.1:0-1794 GCA_964464955.1 uncultured Methanosarcinales archaeon | reverse complement strand
GTTGAGATGCCTGAATCCCTGCTCCTCCTGTACATCTCCCAATGCCCCGATTATCGCAAGGTGAGCAATATCTTTGTGTTTATCGTGAAGTGTCTTTGCAAAAGAATAAACAACCCCTGCCCCTGATATCTCATGAGATCCGTCTATGTCATAAAGGTGAGGATTAACATGAGTTATATTCTCTGCAGGAATGTCTTCAACCTCGTGATGGTCAAGTATTATAACTTCTTTTTCTTTCATAAGCTCTTTTATGTCACCTATCTGTCCTGAACCCAGATCAGTGAAGATATAATGCTTAAAATCTTCTTTGGCAAGTTCTGCAACCTTTTCCCTGTCAAGCTGCTGAAGTATGGATATCGAATATTTCCTGTCATTGTCGTTCATCAGCCTTATCATTATAGCCCCTGCTGATATTCCGTCGGCATCAAGATGGGAGATCAGTCTTATGGGCTCAGAAGTGTCTATAGAATTAAACTTTTCAGCTGCTTTTCTAAGAGATTCAGAGAATCTTTCGTATTTATCCATCTTAATCTAAAAAAGTAGGCTGCATGAATCGCAGCCGTAATCAAAAATTTTTATTCAACATACAACCTGATCCTTTCAGGATGATATTTCCAGTCTTCTGCAAGATTTCCTGATCTTTTATGATATTTTGCGAGAGCTTTGAGCTTGCTTTCTGTAAATATAAGCCCTCTTTTTGCTGACTCATCCTTGTGATTTTCCTCAAGATGTTTTCTTATCGCGATGCTTCTTTTTATCAATGCCATAAGATCTTCAGGGATATCAGAAGTTATCTTATTCTCTTTTAATATCTTCTGTATCTTCTTTTTTGTTATCTCCTTTACAGAAGGGATGCCGTAAGAGTCCCTGAGGAAGATTCCTATCTGAGAAGCTGTCTTTCCTTTTTTAGCTAACTTCACTATCAGCATCTCTATCTCTTTTGGCTTATATCTTATCCATGATGGTGTTGATTCTCTTTCAGGCTTGTGTGAGCCTGCTTTTCCTTTTTTTCTTGAATATCTTCTTGCCATATTTTGTTCACCTTTGTAGTTTTTCAGGAGAATAAAGAATTTTTGCTTTATCTCCAGTATAATCCAGCTTGCACCGAATCATCTCTTGATATCAATGGTTATTCATGTCACGTTTAAAAAGGTTGCTGTTTTTGATATGATTTTTGTACTTAGCTTTAATTTAAAATCTAATCCTTATCCATAAGAATAATAGGCTCGCCATACAGCCAATTGTTACTGCGTAACAATTTACTCCTACTCTGGGAGCACAACCATTTACAGGCAAACATAAAAGATAGATTTATATGTTTTAAAGTTTTTTTATATATCTATGGCAGACAAAAATTCTGAATTTGTCAGGATTATGCTGAAGAAGGCTAAGCAGAAGAAGGAGACTGAAGCCAGGGACAGAACAGGGAATACTGATCACAAGGAGATAGAAGATCTTGTCGAATCAATGAGAGAAGAAAAGCAGAAGAACAAACAGTAAACCTCATCTTTTTCAAAGAAAATCTATATTAGCTTCGCTTCAATATATGTATAATATCATCCTGTTGTACGGCCTACGCTCATATCATTCTCTAGGCCCTAAAAAAACTAAAAAAAGAAATAGCCCTGGCCTGTTTGAACCAAGGGTTTCGTTCCTTGGAACCGAAGATCATGTACTATTTCGCTTTGCTCAATAGTACGAAAAAAAAGAAATAGCCCTGCCCGGATTTGAACCAAGGTTTTCGTTCCTTGGAACCGAAGATCATGTACTATTTCGCTTTGCTCAATAGTACGA
>CAYXHN010000131.1:0-1867 GCA_964464955.1 uncultured Methanosarcinales archaeon | reverse complement strand
ACTGTCAAATAGAAATCCTGCACAAAATAGTTAGAAAACTGTCAAAGTTGGGTTAGAATAATCCAATCATATCCATAGCACTTACAGGCGGAAAGTCAGACTCGTTTTACCGTTCTGGGCATCTGTTCATGCACAGCCTTATTTTACAGCTAAGCTGGATACTATCATCTATCTTAAGCCAGCACAACACTTAACTTCTCTGCCTTAGAGGTATAGTTAGCGAGCAAAGCGAGCATTATCAGAGGATTATCTTTAAATCATTATCACAGGCAGATTTCCTGACTTAAAGATTGAGATTGGATTTCTAAAGACTAAGTATCAAACATATAAAAAACTCATCTGACCTTAACATATATCTTCATGACAGAATTAGATAATGGGTATCTTTCCCAATCACCTCCATCTTTTCTTTTAACTTCAAAAGTAAAAACATATGTGCCTATTACAGCATCATCTGGTACAGTTACTGCAATTTCCCCTTTTTTTTGCTCGTTCTTCTCAAGATAGAACTCAGAATCATCATATACAAGCCAATCATCTGTAGAGAATGATTCTCCGTTTTCATCTATCCCTCCAACATCAACTATCTTAAAATCAGAAGGAACTTCAACATTATACACACCATATCCAAACAGTTCTGTTTCCCCTTTCTCTACTGTCTTTGAGTATAAGGGAATAGATATCAGCTCTCCCTGCTGCAGAGCAGCTTCTATAGCTTCTTCTTCTTTCTCACTTATCTGATCCTTAATTTCTTCTCCAAAATCAAAGAACTGTGTAAGAAGGAACATACCCATACCAAGCATGACTAATGATAGGATCACTACAACAAGAAAATTCACAGAAAGTTGAATTGCTTTTTTATTTAACATTTTAATAAAATAATAAAAAATAAAGATCTATTTCAGGACCTCATATTCTCTTACTATCATCACCAGGAACAATACAAGTACTACGATTCCTGCTATAAGATGATATATTCCTGCTGCAACAGAAGCTTCTGAAATCATCTTCCACACTCCAAAGCCCATGATGATAAATCCCAGCCAAAGGAACTTGTCCAATACCAGTTTCATTATCTCAAATTCCTGCTGTTCAGTCATTCTCTTCTTCATTTTTTCGACCTCCTTAAGCCACAGTTAGGAAAAATTCTGTTTGTCCTATCACTTCACAATTATCAATACCACTACACTCCTGAACACCTTCTGGAGCATTGTCATTTACATCTCCAGTATATGAAAATATCTTGAGCAGATAGAGTCCAGTATTTGCTCCATTGGGTATATTAATCTGCACCTTATTTACTGCTCTTTGAGCAGCAGGCAATGTATATTGTCCAGGACCTTTAAAATACTCAAACCAATTTTTTCCTACATCTGGACATTCACCATCTTCCTCTGCATCATCTGGACAATTTGCAGTAATCACTTTTATTCCATAGCTGATTCCAGAATCTCCATCATTTCTTACTCCGACAGCTTCTAAAGCAACATCTCCTCTCTCCATTGTTGCCCTGCTCTTAGAGAACAACAAAGGCGCTTCGCTTGTTGCCAAATCTGTGTTTAACTGTTCAGATATCTTTTCAAAAGTAGCTTCACTTATTCCAGTAACCTGTGAGAACATCCCTCTTATAAATCCTAGTCCTAATCCTAATAAAGTCATAGCTAGAACAACAATAACAATAGCATTGATAGAAAGATTCAGGGAAGCGTTCTTGCTCCATTTTTTCATTGTATGCACCTCTTTTTGTTTTATATTATGATTATATGACTAAAATTAATTTTATTGTTTATAAATCTTTCTATGGCCTTGTTCAGTGTTCAATTTGATATTTAGTTTACACTTCTTTATATTCTAACTTTTTTCTTTA
>CAYXHN010000130.1:0-1928 GCA_964464955.1 uncultured Methanosarcinales archaeon | reverse complement strand
AAAAAAGGGATCAGCTGTCTGGAAGAGCTGGATGGAGTGTATGCATTTGCTTATATCAAAGACAATAAACTGTATATTGCGAGAGATATCATCGGGATAAAGCCGGTTTGGTACAGCCATTCTGATGGATTTGTTTTTGCTTCTGAAAAAAAATCCCTGGAATCTATGGGAATTATAGACATAGTTGAATTGAATCCAAGAAAAATAATCGAATATGATATTGTTTCTGATAAATTATCTTTTGTTGAAAGAGAGTTTTTCTCTATAAATCCAGAATGGGAAGAAGATAAGGGGAAGATCATTGAAAAGCTCAGCAGGCTATTGGATTCTGCAGTATCTAAAAGAATCCCTTCAAGAAAGTTTGGATTGTTGTTTTCAGGGGGCATTGACAGCACTTTTTTGGCTATGATGCTGAAGAAGAAAGGCTATGATTTTACCTGTTATACTGCTGTTCTTGATTATCCTGATTTTAGGGTCCCTGAAGACCTTACCTATTCAAAAAAAGCTGCAGATTCTTTGGGATTAGATCTTAAGGTTGTCAAGATCAAATTATCTGATATCGAGAAATATCTTAAGAAGATAGTTCCACTTATTGAGGATTCAAATGTTGTTAAGGCAGGAGTTGCTTTAACTTTCTTCAAAGCATGCGAGGAAGCTTCTAAAGATGGATGCAGAGTCATATTTTCAGGATTGGGTTCAGAAGAAATCTTTGCAGGCTATGAAAGGCACAAGAATTCAAGGAATATAAATGAAGAATGTGTTTCTGGACTGCTGAAGATGTATGAGAGAGATCTTTATAGAGATGATGTCATAACAATGTTCAACAATCTTGAGTTAAGGGTCCCTTTTTTAGACAAGGGATTAGTTGAATACTCTTTGAAGATTCCTGAAATGCTTAAGCTAACTAAAGATAATAACAAGATGGTGCTTCGCGATGTTGCTTTGAAACAAGGGCTTTCAGAAGAATTTGCTTTAAGAGGCAAGAAGGCTGCGCAGTATGGAAGCAATTTTCATAAATCTTTAGAGAAACTTGCCAAGAGAAATGGGTTTAAGTACATCTCAGAGTACCTTAGGCAGTTTTATCCAGGTCATAATGTTAAGCTGGGGGCTTTGGTAAGTTCTGGAAAGGATTCAATATATGCCATGCATGTCATGAAGAGGATGAACTATAAGATAAACTGTATGATAAGCCTGTTTAGTTCTAATCCTGATTCTTATATGTTCCATACGCCAGGGATAGATATGGTCAAACTGCAGGCTGAATCTATAGGTCTTCCTCTTCTTGAGTTTAAGACTGAGGGAAAGAAAGAGGATGAGCTAGAAGATCTTAAGAAATCTTTGGCTATGGCTAAGGAAAAATACGGCATCGAAGGGATCGTTACTGGAGCCTTGTTTTCAAATTATCAGAGAGAGAGGATAGAGAGGGTTGCAGATTCCTTAGGATTGAAGATATTCGCACCTTTGTGGCACATCAATCAGGAGACTGAGATGAGAGAGATAATAGATTCTGGATTTAGTTTTATTTTAGTCAAGGTTATGGCTGATGGATTGGATAAATCCTGGCTTGGAAAAATTATTACAGATGAAGATGTTGACAAGCTGGTTGATCTTGATAAGAAAATTGGATTGAATATAGCTTTTGAAGGAGGAGAAGCTGAGACTCTTATGGTGGATGGGCCTATATTTTCCAAAAAGATAAAAATTCTTGAGAGTTCTATAGAAGAAGAGTCTTCAATTGTAGCTGAGATGAAGATAAAGAAGGCTGTTCTGGAAGAGAAGTGAGTCAATTAACCTTTTTTATGGCAATTGCAAGAATTATAAAAAATGATATCACCGGCACTGTAAAAGTTGTAAAAGGGGCAAGATCACTTGTAGAGATAAATCAGCAAGAACAAAGAAACCTGATTATCGGCAGAGACGCGCTACTC
>CAYXHN010000129.1:0-2074 GCA_964464955.1 uncultured Methanosarcinales archaeon | reverse complement strand
AATATTTGGGTAAAAATGTAAGAATTAAGATGCTATTTATCGACTATGCACATACAAAAATCCGAAAGGTTTATAAATACCCTATACTACTCAATAGTAGAAAAAGGGGGCAAATAAGCTAAACATTTAATTTACAAACTCAAGATCTATCACCTCTTTTTCCCGCGGAAACTTCTTCGGAAGTTTCCGGGGGTTTATTATCATAAGATCATAGCATGATTAAATTTTCTACATATCAGATTATCCTTCCTTAATCAGGACATCTATTTTTTCTTCCTATATTTTCTTTTCTTGGAATTTTTTCCAGAACTCTTTGTTTTATTCTTTTTGATAACCCACATCACAAACAAACCGACAGATAATCCGCCTAAAAACAGTGATATTTCTTTGCTCCCCTTAAAATAACTTCTCCACTCTTGCTCTTTCTTAAAATACATATCCAGATTGCTTAACTCTAATGCATACTCAGAATATACCAGTGAACTATACATATCCTTGTCTATCAGATTGTTTGCATATTCATAATAACTGTATCCCACTATAGGGAATATTCCTTTCTCCTGCTGTTCAGCGATGTTTCTCTTGACTATATCCAGCTTTGTATCGACTATTCCTTTAAGGTCATCTTCTTTCACACCTATAATACTGATGATGCTGTTAACTTCAGCTTTTGCTTTTGAAGCCTTGAAAAGGCAAAGTTCATAGTTCCCCTTTTCAGCTTCTTCTTTTGCTGCTTCAAGCTCTTCTTTCTTTTCAATGCCCCTGATAAAATAAAGCCTTGCAAACTGGTATCTTTCCTCAGCTTCATTTATCTTGCCCCTGCAGCTTTTCTCCATGCTTTCCAGATCAAAATTAAATTCTTTTCCTTCCATCCCGAAAAATCTGCTCCAGCTTTCAGCAGAATATATCCTCTCTATAGTGTATGCAAACTGAGATGAATAGTTTTCTCCTTCTTCATAAAGGCTCATTGTCTTGTTATAGCTGTCTTTTGCCTCATCCAGCCTCTCTCTGACTATCATATATGTTTCCAGATCAGATATGGTAGACACTTCAACATCTTTTATCTTAGAATACATCTCATCTATCTCTTCCTTGACTTCCTCGAAATTATCCTGCTCCTCTCTTTTTATGATCTTAGAATTTAATCTTACATTCGCTCCAAAACAATAGCTTGCCGCAGAATAGTAATCTCCTTCTCTCAACGCATCTTCTGCCCTGCTTGTAAGATTGAGAGCTTCTTCTGCATCAGATACATTTGCTTTGAGGATATCACTTCTCTCGCAAAGCATCTCAGCAAGCTCTTTCATAGTATCTGCATAATCTGTGTTGATAGATATATTCTTGTTCGTATCCTTTAGCTGCACTCCGCTCAGCTCATAGAATGCATCTGTTATACTGCTCACTTCAACAACCTTTGCTCCCTTTTTTGCAGCAAGATCCTTAAGATCAGTAGTCAGGTTGTCTTTTGTGACAAATCTCTTTCCCCTGGGTATAAGTATGGTCTTGATGCCTTCTTTTGTCCCTTCTTCCACCTTTGCCCCTACTCCACCTACAGGCCCTATCATCCCTCCTGCATTTATGGTTCCTGTTACAGCAGCATTCTCATCTATGGGGATATCTTCAAGCAAAGAGATGGTCAATAATGCAGTTGCAGCGCCGGCACTAGGCCCCCCTATGATATTTGAATTTGCTTTTATAGTATAGAAAAAATCATACCTGCTGCAGTCTTTGTCAAGATAATTGCATGCCACTTCCGCTGCAAACCTTGTTGAGATCTGTGTGTCCAGCTTGGTCAGGGGGATAGTTTCGATAAAGACCCTTCCTTCTCCTGGCACGACCTCAAGATAAAGGTCCGCAACACTCCCTTCAAAACCATCTCCACTCTCCTTTACAGCAAGCAGTTTAGTATGCCCTTCTTTAGCCATAACACTGGGCAAAAAAAGCAGCAATAATAAGACAAATATTAGCTTTTTCATATCTATCTCATTAGATCTTTTATATTTAAGACTTTCCTTTGGTAGGTTCTGTCAAGTTATGTGACTTAACTTTCTTTGGTTGTAATGGTAGAACCATA
>CAYXHN010000128.1:0-2090 GCA_964464955.1 uncultured Methanosarcinales archaeon | reverse complement strand
ATTAATTCTTAGTTTATAAAGGCATAGAAATGTTACGCAATTATGTGACTAAACATTTTAGATATTCTCAGAATTCAATTATCTTTTCAAGTTCCTGTTTTATCCTGATCTCATAGGCAGTGTTTGTCTCGCCTTCCTGTTTTTCAAGAGAGAGAGCATGCATAAGATGTTTTGTTTTTGCCTCTTCTGTTTCAGGATTCCAGCCAGAAACCTTAACTTCCTGGAGATGCTCCTTTATCAGATTATTTTCTGTGTCTTCTGAAGAAGCAGTGCTTATGTTTATCTCTTCAAATTCTTTTGTCTTCAATCCTGACGTATTTTTCATTACAAAACAGGCTGACTTGCTGTAGAGGATGTCAAATATTTCTTTGAAGTCTATATCTGAGGGCTTTCCTGATTCTAATATTCCCTCGGCACGGATAGTTACTAAGGTGTTGTTGAATTCAATATTTTCTATGCTGTGTTTGATCTCTGCTTCTATCTCTGCAGGTGTTTTTTTATTGCCGTCTACCTTTATCTTGTGGATGTTGAATATCTGGATAGGGTAGTGGGTTATCGATGTATGGTATCCTTCAGGAGATTCCTCTACTTCTGCAATGTAGAATCCCCCTCTTTCAAGATCCTCAATCTCTTTGAAGTTATTGGGAAACAATGGTCCTGGATAGGTTATCAGTCCAAAATTTTCCTCTTGTTTGCTGAAGACAAAATGAGGGTGGCCGCCTGCATAATAATTGAAATTTCTGGGAAGCAGCGAAAGAGGATGGGAATCCATCTTTTCCATTGAAGAAGGCTTGAACTCTGTCAATGCAGAATGGAAGAGAAATATCTTATAGCCTTGCTCTTTTTCAAGCTCTTCTCTTGAAAGAGCCTCATAGTATTCTTTCTCAAGGCTGCCCTTTTTTCCTATCATGCCAGTCAGCTTTGCTCCTGTCTTTTTGTCTATAGTAAATTTAAGCTTTAGGTTATTCTCATCCTGTTCTGCTTTTGCAACATTTATCACAAGTCCTGCTTTTACAAGGACATCAATCATAGTCTTACCTGATGCAGAGAAATCATGGGAGCCGGGGATGATATAAACCGGAATATCTCTGTCCTTAAGCTGTCTTAACTTTTGAACAGCTGACTTTAGCCTGTCAACAGGAGGCAGGGCTGTATTGAAAAGGTCTCCTGCAACCAGTATAAAATCTACTTTTTCATCTATGCTTTTGTCTATTGCTTTTTCAAATGCCTTTACAGAAGCATCAGTAAGCTTAGGATCTCTCCATCCGCCTATGTGGCAGTCAGCTATGTGCGCAAATTTCATGAAAGTAAATAAGAAGCATGAGTTTTTAAATCTATTTGCTTTTGCTCTCTATATAGAAATCACTTTTGTTTTCAATCTTTATGTTTCCTTTGTCTTTATGTTCATATTCTTTTTCAATCTTTTCCTGTATGGTCTGCATAGCTTTCTTTGCATCCCTTTCAGATATATCCAATTTAGTACCTGTTAATTCAGATAATCTTTTAAGATATTGGGGATTAGAAGTTCCAGCGTCTGATCCACTCATTATAGGGCCGTAACAGAATTTACCTTCATAATCTTTTAATGAGGGGGATGTTACATATATGTGCAGCATCTCATGCTCTTTTTTTGTGAATACTGATAATTCTATCTCTTCTATTTTCCTTCCTGTCGAATCCTCTATTTTTCTTATCTGATTTACAAGCCCCATCTTGTATCAATAGAAGTAATACTGCTTTTTAAAGCTTATGTTTTTAATCACTTAAAAGTCACGAAATTATCCGATCTTTCCCATTTACTTTTGCCATATATAACTTGGTGTCTGCTTCTTTTATAAGTTTCTCTTTAGAGGATTTTCCGTCATAGCTGTCTGCACCGATACTCACAGTCACTCTCCTTTTATCAGGCAGATTAAAATTAAAATCTCTTATTGTCTTTCTTAACTCTTCTGCCCTGTTTACAGCGCCTTTAAGGCTCGTCCTAGGCATTATTATAACAAATTCCTCTCCCCCATATCTGCAGGCTATGTCGCTGCCTCTGATGACAGACCTTACCAATCCAGCTATATTCGAGAGCACTTTATCTCCGG
>CAYXHN010000127.1:0-2147 GCA_964464955.1 uncultured Methanosarcinales archaeon | reverse complement strand
ATAAGCTTTTTATATGGACTTTTTCTCTAAAAATGCATGGATTACAATAAGTTTTTGGAGACTTTGAAATATAATCATCTGTTTAATCCTTCTTGCTGCGAGACAGAGAAGCGTGTAAGAAAAGGAGGATTTCTTCTTGAAAAAATGGTCAATTATCTCTCAAGGGAAGAGAAGATAGAGGAATACAGAAAGATAAAGATAAAACACAAGATAAACGGATATGATTCTGTATCTACACAAAGATTCAAAGCTGATGATTTTGACAGGCTTATGGATATAACCCCAAAATATCCTGAAAACCCTGCAAATAACAATTAAATTTATATACAAGTAATATTTTCTAGATTATATGAAAAAAGTGAGTAAATGCAATGAGTGTGGAAGGACACTCTATACAAATGATCTTGATCTCTGCAAAAGGTGCTTCAATAAAGTAGGAGTTAAAGCTATGAATTCTATGGAAGAAGTAGAAGAAGAAGACCCTTTAGCTGCTGCTTCTGCAGTGCTGGAAGGAACAGAAGAAGCTCCTGAAGAAGCTCCTGAAGAGACTGCGGCACCTGAAGAAAATACTGAAGAGCAGGAATCAAAAGAATAGGATCATCCTTCAAGAGCATCCAGGATTATATCATAGACTTCTGGATATTTTTCTATATCTGTCAATTTAAGATGCAGAGGATCTGTAGTTGAAGGGCATGTTCCGTTTATTATGAAATTGTTTGCATCTTCTAACAACGCTCTTTCTTTTAGTACAGCTCCATCTCCATCTCCCCTGTTCATCCTGCAGCCGGATCCGATTATGTTATAGATAGGAATGTCTGGAAGAGGTCCTGAGTTCAGCTTTTTCATGAACAGAGAGTCAGCATTCATATCCCTGCATTCGAGCTGTTCTCCTGTGAAAGGGCAGATATATGCTATGTTCCCTGTAATCCCCTTATTGGGTGTTCCGATCATTATAAGGTTGTCTACTGAGTCTTCTCCGAATATCTGGATGTATCTTCTTGCGACCAACCCACCCATAGAGAATGCTATGATATTTATCTTGTCTTTTCCTGTCCTGTATTTTATAAGATCAGAGATCTCTTTAAGCCTTATAGCATAAGTGTCGATGCTCTCTGATTTTGCCTGTACAAGGATAAAATTTTCAGACTGCCTGAACGCATCGAAATAATAGCTTGCTTTTACAGAGACTGGAACAGGCAAAAGAGAAAGATGGCTATTTTCTTTTTGCATATGAAGTGTCATGCTTCCTGCGTCAAGCCAGCCGTCTTTTTCCAGCTGTTTCTGTAAATGGTCAAATCCTGTAAGTGAGTATTCTGCAGAGATGTCTTTTTCGACAGCATGACCGTGAAGAAAAACAACAGGATAAAGAGAACTATCTGTACTGCAGCCTGTGCAGCAGTCCATGCATCTTCCGAATACGCAGCATATAGGCTCGGGCTCTTTGAATGTTATTTTCGGCGAGGAGGGCTTTGGGATGCTTATGTTTATCTTTTCAGGCCTTACTCTGTCTATTGAGATACTTTTTTTAATACATGACCTGCCTGTTATATTTTCAGGGCCTTGCAAAAGGATATCCTTTATCGATGCAGTATTTGGCCTGTCTTCAGGAAGATCCTGCAGATAAGAATCGATAACATCCTGTTTTGCTGGAGAAATATTGACTGACTCGTTTATATCTTCCTTGAGCTGGAGAAGCATATCGCATACAGAGGTTATATTGAAATCCTCCTGTACAGCCCTCTGGGAGATATTAGGGTGTGGATAACATTCATGGGTTGTGCTGCAGTAGGCATCATAAGCGATATCTGCCTGGAGTTCTGTTTTGAGCACTGCCTTTTTTTTATACACTTCAGAAGAATATTCCTGTATCTCTTCTGCCAGAGAGGCTGTCTGTTTTTGGTTGAACCTCTCTATAAGAGAATATATCTCTGGCTCAAGCACTGCCAGAGGAGCAAGGGACTCCAGCGTGCTTTTTGCTTCCTTCAGCTCTGCAACATTGTTGTTGTGTATGCTTACCTTTGCTGCAATCCTCTGGGAGATATTTCTAAATTCTGTCTCTGTCTTTTCAAACTCTCTTTTAAATTCTGATACTCTGTAAGTAAAAAGTCTACTTTTTCTTGATTTTTCATGAAATTTAGCTAAAAACG
>CAYXHN010000126.1:0-2155 GCA_964464955.1 uncultured Methanosarcinales archaeon | reverse complement strand
ATGGTTCTACCATTACAACCAAAGAAAGTTAAGTCACATAACTTGACAGAACCCGAGAAACCTCTATGTTTTCAACATATTTATATCTGAGAACTTATTATCTTAATAAAAATATCTCCCTAAATTATGACTATATAGTTCAATGAAGATTGAAAGATATCTATTTTTTCTTAACAAACAAGAAGCACTTGCATTGTCCGTCATTCTTAACTTCATCTTCGTGATAGACACAAGGGCATATTATCTTCCTGTCCTGTTCTATGTCTCCTGTTTTTCTCCTGCATGGGCAGTATCTATAGCCGAACTTTTCCTCATTCATCAATAATCCGGTCAGTATCCTGTCAAGCATATCCTCATCAGGCTGCAGCTTGAATCCTTTTTTGTCAGCATAATCTTTGCATGCTTTTTTCAGCTCTTCCTTGTTCATATCTTTAATACCTCTTTTAACTTTTCTTTATCAAATCCGATGATAATGTTGTTATCTACAACCAAGGCAGGAACAGCATCCTGGTTTGACACGTCTTTAAGCTCTTCTTCAGCCTCTTTTATATCGATATCTTTCTCTTCGAAGCGTATATCGTTTGCCTTTAAAAATTCTTTCATCTTTTGGCACCACGGGCACCATCTTGCTGAATATAATGTTATTTTCATCTTAAAATTCCTTTGAATCCTGTGCATATCCCATGCCAAGCAGTTTAACTTTAGTCTCTTTCCACAGCCCGTTGAATTGTTTCCAGTAATTAAATTTTTCTTTTTCCTCTACACTCATCTGCTCATAAGTTCCCAATGCAAGGTGTATGATGTCTTTTTTCAACAGGAGCTCAAGTTCATCCTCGCTGAAAAACACATCTTTTGTCTTTTCTGTGTTTTCTGCTTTAAAGCTGTCAAGATATTTCTGATATGGACTTTCCTTGTTCTCCCTAAGATAGCTGAAAGCGTATGATCCTTCTTCAGCAGTTCTCTCTCCTGAATAAAATGCCTGTGCTTCTCTTTTCAGCTTTTCTGAAAGTCTTTTTTTTGTTCTTGCTTTTTTCGGCTTTTCGTTCTTTTCTTCTTCAGCTTCTTCTTCCTGTTCAAGCCCCAGAAGCAGTGTTGCATCCCTGTCTTTAAGTTTTTTTAATCTCTTTCTCAAGAAAGCGTCAGCATCCCAGCCAGGAGAAGCTGAAACAGAGTTTTCTATCTCTGGAAATTCCACAGCAGGGAATATTGTCTTTTTTCTTTTCTTTATAACTATAGGTTCAGAGGGTTCTCTGAACTCAGAATTATGAGAGAAAGCTATCGTTATGCTTTTGCTTAAAGCTTCTTTTACTCCTGCATTATTATCATCTTCCAGCCCCATGATCGTCTTCTTGTCTTCTTCAGAGAGTACAAGAAAATCTTCATTAAGGCCTTCAAGGCTTTTCAGCTTTTCAAGAACATCTTCAAGCATCTTTAATAGGCCTTTGCAACATATATCATCACTTTTGCTTTGTTGGGACAGTGCACGCATTTTTGCCCTTTCTTAACTTTTTTGTCAACAGGTATGTTCCTTGTCGTGGCCCCTCCTGTCTTTTCTTTTATCCAGTTTTCACATTCAGGATCATTGCAGAAAGGCGCTAAAGCCATCTTATTATCTTTTATAACATCTATAAGATCCTGCATAGAATCAACTTCAACTATCGAATCCTTAAAGCTTTTCTCTGAATTTTTGTAAAGGGTTTCCTGCAGTTCATCAAGCATGGTCTCTGCAGTCTTCTTCACATCTTCAAGCTTTACAAATTCCTTCTTCCTGTTGTCCCTTCTTACAAGAACTGCCTGGCCTTTCTCTACATCTTTCGGTCCTATCTCTATCCTGAGAGGAACTCCTTTTAATTCCCATTCATTGTATTTCCAGCCAGGAGTGTAGCCTTCTCTTTCATCTAATTCTATTCTCAGGTCTTTTCCAAGCTCTTTCTTCAGAGATACTGCTTTTTCCATAACTGCTTCTTTGTTCTCTTCTTTGAATATCGGCACTATAACTGCCTGTATCGGAGCTATTGCCGGAGGAAGTATCAGCCCATTGTCATCTCCGTGCATGAGTATCATGACTCCCAGCATTCTCGTGGTTATAGCAAAAGTGTTCTGCCATACGTACTGCTCTTTTTCATCCTTATCTTTAAATTTGATATCATATGCT
>CAYXHN010000125.1:0-2170 GCA_964464955.1 uncultured Methanosarcinales archaeon | reverse complement strand
AATGGGCAAAGCCCATTTTATTCTTTGAGAGCGATTATTTAGCTATGCACATACTTATAACAGAAAGATTTAAATATTATCTATACTATATATACTCTTTATAGGTGATCTTGGTGAGAGCTACTTCATTCCTAAAATTTAAGGCATACAGCACAAGGTATTCTGATTCTATAAGTTTTAAAGCTGATTTTAACAAGAGGATAAAAGAGATTCACACATTAAAAGCCTATTCTCAGCTAGAAGGATTTGTCCCAAAAGCGATAGGTTTTGAATTGAAAGCTGCTTAATCTATCAGACTTCTTAGAAAGATATTTAAACTAAGAATCTTACCAAAATTTGATGGAATATAAGGATATTGGATTCAGATGTGGAATAGAGATCCACCAGCAGCTAAACACAGATAAGTTGTTCTGCAGCTGCCCTTCTGCTAATTTAAGAGACACAGAACCAGATGTAAGATTTGAAAGAAGGCTAAGAGCTGTTGCAGGAGAGACAGGAAAGATAGACGTTGCTGCAAATTATGAGATGAACAAGTCAAAAAAATTTATCTATGAAGCTGATTCCAAAGACACTTGTCTTGTTGAATTGGACGAAGAACCGCCTCATCCTATAAATAAGGATGCTATAGATGTTGCCTTAGAAGTTTCAAAATTGTTGAATGCAAAGATTGTTGATGAAATTCAGGTCATGAGAAAGACAGTGATAGACGGTTCTAATGTTTCAGGCTTCCAGAGGACTGCGCTAGTCGCTTATGATGGTTATGTGGAAACATCAAAAGGCAAGGTCAGGATACCCTCGATACTCTTAGAAGAAGAAGCTGCTCAGAGAATAGAAGAAAAAGGAGATTCAATAAGATTCAGGCTTGATAGGCTGGGAATCCCTCTTATAGAGATAGGAACAGAACCAGATATAATAGACCCTGAGCATGCAAGAGAGACAGCTGAAAAGATAGGCATGATATTAAGAAGTACTGGGAAGGTTAAAAGAGGCATTGGAACGATAAGACAGGATGTAAATGTAAGCATAAAAGGAAGGAACCGTGTTGAGATTAAAGGTTTCCAGGACATAAGATCTATGTCCAGAGTCATAGAAGAGGAGATCCAAAGGCAGAAAAGATTAGGCAAGAAAGAAGATGCTCATGTAAGAAAGGTAGAGCCAGATAATAAGACCTCATACCTAAGGCCTATGCCTGGATCTGCAAGACTTTACCCTGAAACAGACGTTGTCCCTTTGAAAGTGGATATAAAAAAGATAAAAACTTCTGAACTTATAGAGGACAAGATAAAAAGATATGAAAAGCTTGGCCTGACCCATGATCTCGCTGTCCTGACTGCAAAATCAGATAAGGCAGAAATTTTTGAAAAATTTGTAAAAGAATTTAAGAATATTAAACCATCATTCATAGCTTCAACACTTACATCTGCATTAAAAGAGATAAAGAGAAAATATGAGACTGACGTATCCTCGCTTACAGAGAAAGAATTCCAGGAGATATTCAACGCATTAGAAAAAGGAAAGATAAGCAAGGATCTAGTAACAGACATACTGATAGATTATGCAAAAGATAAATTTGTCTCATTTGACAAGTATGCAGTAGCAGACACAAAAGAACTTGAAGAAGAGATAAAAAAGATAGTCGATTCAAAACCAGACCTAAGCACCGGAGCCTACATGGGCATGATAATGAAGAAATTTCAGGGAAAGGTTGACGGCAAGACAGCCATGGAGATTTTAAAGAAGATCGCAAAATGATCCTATTTCTTGTATGATTGATCTATGCTTTTTATCAGTTCAGGAGGAACATCTGATTTGCATTTTTTATAGATATCTCTCTGCTGGTTATAACAGGTGGCAAAATATTCTCCTTCATATGAAAGAATAAGGCAATTGCTGTCTTCTATATAGGTTAATTTATCAAACTTTCCTGATAGGGATTTTATCTTTTCAGCCAGCTCAGAAGATATAGGCTCTTTAATCCTTAGAGGCTCTTTTTGCTTTTTCCCAAAAAACTTTTCAAACAGATTCATATATATTGTATATAGTATAAACTATTTATAAATTTTCCATAAAGCTTATAAATAAGCTTTAAACACCTAAATTTCATAAAATAATATGGGGGAATGTGAAAATGAAAAAATCTGTTTATTCATTTGAAGAAGGAAAAGAAGAG
>CAYXHN010000124.1:0-2190 GCA_964464955.1 uncultured Methanosarcinales archaeon | reverse complement strand
CAAGCCTGCTAGTATATTAAACTAGCAGGTTTTATACTTTATATACCATAAAAAATTCAAGATACAAAAATGATCTCAAGCCGTTGGATAAAGAATGCGATTGTTATGTCTGCCAAAACTTCAGTAGAGCTTACTTAAGGCATCTGGTAAAAGCAAAAGAGCCGAATGCGTTAAAATACCTCTCATACCATAATATACATTTCATGAACAACTTCATGAAAGATATAAGAACAGCGATAAAAGAAAATAGGTTCCAAAAGTTTAAGAAAGATTTCTTAAGATACTATAAAAAATAATTGAATTTGAAAAATTAAATTCTCTTGATTTCAGAAGAATTTCATAGAAATTCTTCTGCTATTAGATGGGTTAAAAGATAATTAAAGATTAGATAAGATATTCTAAGCCTTTTGCCCTTCAAGAACATTAACAATAGCTTTCCCGAATTCTCTTGCAGCAGCAGGCCCGTTGGCTGTGATTATCCTTGTATCCACAACAACATCTTCTTCAGAATATGTCGCCCCTTCAGCAGCAAGTATCTCTTTTTGCTTTCCGTCTAGGTTCCATACAGCCGCTTTCCTGTCTTTCAAAAGCCTTGCTTCAGCCAATATTACAGGAGAATAGCATATGGCGGCAACGATCTTATGGGCATTGTCAGCAGCCTGGACAATCTCCCTGACTTTCTCATTCCCTCTAAGCTCAGCTTCAGATCCGGGTCCGCCTATGACAACGATAGCATCATAATCTTCAGCATCAACATCGTTAAATCCCTTATCGACCATTATCTTTGATCCATCAGAAGCTATTGCCTCTGCTTTTTCAAAACTCGCAACATCTACTTTCACTCCTGCTTTTTCCAGCTCGTCTTTTGTATCAGCATACTCCATTGGCTGATAACCATTCTGTGCCACGATCAATAAAGCTTTTTTCATATTATCACCTTTTGATATTTTTAAGGTTCTTCCACCAATCATTTGAACAGGTCTTGTCTATAAGATCAATAAGCTGCTTAGCACTTTTTGTTTTCACGCATTTTCTGCAGTTATCGATCCAGTTCTGAGCATCTTTATGTCCGATTTCTATATACTCTTTTGCCTGGACAGCACATTCCACATAATCTGCGTCTTTTGCAACATTTGCTTCAGGAGATTCTTTCTTATGCAATTCTTTGTTCAGTGAATGTATTTCTCTGCCGCAATCTCCAAGACACTCCATCTGTTCCTTGCCTGCTTTTTTCTCTCCTTCTTTAAAATTAATATATCTCTGCCCAACTTTATGCAGATCGTTTACCCTTGATTCGTGAAGATCATGGAACAAGCATATCTTTAGGACTTTATCAGCATTTACCTCTTCCATATGTGCCAGGAAATAACCTACAATCGCTGTCCTAAAAGAATGCTCTGCAATATTTTCAGGGTCCTTTATATTTACAAGCCACCAGCCGCTTCTTTTTGCATGCTTAAGCATTCCAGTCTCAAAAAAGAAATTTACAATATCCTTGTCTTTCATATTTTCCCTTTCAACTTAAGATCCAAAACAAGATCTTCCAGTTTCTTCAGATCGTATTTAACAGAATCAAACTTTCTCCTCATATCAGAATCCCTGAAATCAAACTTCAGCAATTCCCCATATATCTCTGAAACTGCCTCCCTGATAGAGACCACTTCCTTAAAATCATCTTTTCCTGCAAGCTGGACAGCCTTTCTTCCAAGCTCTCCTGTCAGGTCTATAAGCCCAAAAAGATAATGCTCTGTAGTTATATTAAGCGCTTTATGGGTAACGATCTCCCCATCTTTGATAAAATGATAATAAAGCAGAGCCTCTGCATATTCTCCTATTGCTACCCTGTAAGCACCCTGATTCTTAAGCTTTGAATTTCCTCCGATAAGATTTTCAACCTGTTTTTTCTCTTTCTCTATAGAATTGACAAGCTTTTTGCATGCCTCGATCTCATCTCTATGTACAGAGTAGATTATCTGCTTTGAAAGCTTCAGTATGTCTCTGCTTTTTTTTATGACTTTCTCTCTTAGATTATCATACTCATCAAATTCTTTTTTCATCTCTTCAAAATCAATCTTATTAAGCATCTAAAGAAGAGTGTAAAAAGCCTTTATAAATCTTTTTATCCTGTTATAGCTGTGTTTAGTCACATAATTGCGTAACATTTCTATGCCTTTATAAACTAAGAATTAA
>CAYXHN010000123.1:0-2300 GCA_964464955.1 uncultured Methanosarcinales archaeon | reverse complement strand
GCCCAGTCTATTATAGAATCAGCGATAGCTCCTGACTGGGAAACAAAAGCTATATTCCCTTCAGGAGGCATAGACGGAGCAAAAGAGGCATTAAGGTTAGAGGATGGTCTGATTATTCCCAGGCAGTTTGGCCCCACAACAGGGATCTTAGCTTTTTCAGCTATAGATATAATCTCATCCTGAAGCTTTTTTCCTTTCTCTCCCAGCTCTGCAAATCCTGCTGATATCAGGATTATCCCTTTGACTTTTTTCTCTGCACAGTCTTTCATCACAGAAGGTACTATCTTGGCAGGAACAGCTATCACTGCCAGGTCTATATCCTCCTCTATTTCTGTTATCTTTGGAAATGATCTTACATTCAGTATCCTGTCAGCTTTAGGATTAACAGCATATATCCTTCCTTTGAATGGCCTGCAGAACTCTGCCCTGAATACACATCCGCTCACAAGATTCTTCAGTATTCCGTGCCCTACAGAATCAGGATTCCTTGAAGCTCCGATGACTGCTACTGATCTGGGCATAAAAAGCTTTTCAAGATCTTCCCTGTCTTTCATTTTTCAATAATCCTCGCATCCACTATCTTTGCCGATCTCTTGTCTACAATGACAGGATTAAGATCGATAGAGTCCAGTTTTTTGTTTTTCATCGAAAGCTTTGATACCTTTACCAATATGTCCGCCAGTGCCTTTATGTTGACAGGCTCTTTACCTCTTGCCCCCTTCAATATTTCAGAAGCCTTTATCTCTCCGATCATCTCTTCTGCTGTCTTCTTGTCGATAGGAGCTATCCTCAAAGAAACATCTTCAAAAAGCTCTACAAGGATCCCGCCAAGACCAAACATTATCGCAGGCCCGAACTGAGAATCACATTTCATGCCTATGATAACCTCCTCTCCTGAAATATTTTTTTGGACTATCACTCCCTCTATCTTTGCTTTCTTCTTCTTTGCATTATTGATTATCTTTTCATATCCTTTTTTGGCCTGCTCCTCGTTCTCTATCCCTGCAGAAACGCAGCCGGCATCAGACTTATGTATTATATCAGTAGAAGAGATTTTCATAGCTACAGGATATCCGATCTCTTTTGATTTTCTGACTGCATTGTCTAAAGACCTGACAAGGAAAGATTTCACAAAAGGCAGATCATAGTTATCTATTATTTTTTTTGTCCTGTTAAAACTTAACTGAGGCATTCCAATAGTAAAACTTTTATTTTATTTAAATCTGATGTTTTAGAATATAAACATTTATATATGGGTAATGTTTTATAACTCCATAGAGATTAAAACCTTTAGGAGGTATTTGTTATCCAAAAAAAAAACAGGTACGCCTGAAGCACAGTGAAAAAACATAACATATTAATAGTAGTTGCTATTAATGATTTGTTATATCTTTCACTTGATAAAAAATCCAAAAAGAGGGGGGTTAATAAATGATCGTTAAAGAAGAATTTTTAAGCAAACTAAGAAGGTATTTTGCTTTGAACTTATATGAGGTGAAGATATGGGCTGGATTGTTGAGCAGAGGTGTCTCAACAGCAGGAGAGCTTTCAGACATCGCAAACGTTCCAAGAAGCAGAAGTTATGATGTTCTTGAAAGCTTGGAGAAAAAAGGCTTTGTCGTTATGAAGCTGGGCAAGCCCATAAAATATATCGCAGTACCTCCTTCTGAAGTTGTGGAAAGAGTCAAGAAAAATATGCGGAACGATGCAGAAGAGAAGGTCAAGAGGCTTGAAGATCTTAAGAGTACAGAACTTATCGAAGAGCTTAACTCACTTCACTCCCAGGGTATAGACCTGGTCGATCCTACAGAGCTAAGCGGAAGCCTGAGAGGAAGACACAATCTTTACAATCATCTTGAACTTACCATCAAGAATGCAGAGAATAACGTCAATCTTGCTACAACAAGCCAGGGCTTCATCAGAAAAGTAGAGGGCCTAAAGCCGGTCTTTGAAAAGCTTAAGAAGAAAGGAGTAAATATAAAGATAGCAGCGCCGATCACAAAGGAAAGCAAGGATGCGCTAAAAGAAGTATCTTCTGTTGCAGACGTAAGGCACACAAATGATCTCAATGCAAGATTTTGCGTTGTAGACGGAAAGGAAGTTGTCTTTATGGTATTGGATGATAAGAAAGTCCACCCTACCTACGATGTAGGGATATGGGTAAAGACGCCGTTTTTTGCATCAGCATTGAACAACATGTTTGACGTTGCCTGGAACAAGATGAAGCCTGTCAAATAAGGTTTGATCATTTTTTCTTTTTTATAGTATCGTATCAATTCTCATTGTTATCGCCTTTTCGA
>CAYXHN010000122.1:0-2491 GCA_964464955.1 uncultured Methanosarcinales archaeon | reverse complement strand
CAAGAACAAAACAAAGAAAGCTTTAGATGAAAATCGGCGGTAAAGACCCCCTAATCTATTAGGGGGATAGCCGATTTTCCAGAATAAATGTTATTTTGGATGGGGGCGCTTTGTTAGGGACAAGCTGGAGCATAGCTGCTGACGGATCTACTACTGGATTTCAGATATCTTCAGGACAGCTGCCTGCTTCAACCTCTTTTTTAGGACCCTCAATAAGCTCAGGAGAAGTAAATTTCAATTATGCCGGCTCAGGGTCTAAAGGAGGGGCTGCAACTGATCTAGGATGTTCAAACTGCGTTACTTTAGGCTCTGAAACTTCAGGAAATTATGCTGCAGGAAATGCTGAAGGGGGAGCCGCTACATCAGGAGATTCTGCAACCTCTTTCTTTTCATCAGGCACTATAGAAAGCGCAAGACTGCCTGGGACAATATCTTATCTTGGATCTTCAATAAGCTCAGGAGAAGTAGATTTCAATTATGCCGGCTCAGGCTCTAAAGGAGGGGCTGCAACTGATCTAGGATGTTCAAACTGCGTAGCACTTGGCTCTGAGATCACTGGAAATTATGCTGCAGGAAATGCTGAAGGGGGAGCCGCTACAAATGTTGCCTGCTCGAACTGTGTAACATTGGGATCAGAAACTTCAGGAAATTATGCAGGGTCAAGCTCTGAAGGAGGGAAAGCAACCGATGCTGATAAATTAGATAATATTGATTCTAGTAGTTTTTTAAGATCAGATACCACTGATGACTGGAATGGAGATTTAAGAGGCAGACAAGATGATAATCTTGTTGTTTCTGATGGTTATATTTGCGTTGATGATAATGGGGGCAGTGTGGGCAGTTGCGATAGGCCTAACGATGGAACTATTAATGCAGATGATTTTTATCAGAATGGGGTAGGCTATGTTGACGCATGGGACGAATTTCTTGCACCCACTTCAGGTTGCGGATCTGCTTCCTGTGCCATGTGGGACGGATATTCCTTATCTGATATGTATTTTGAGTATCTCTTAGTCGAATGGCCTGATTCTACAACAGGTTCAAGATTTTTTTATTGTGCATTAGTACAACCATCTACTGATAGGTTAGAATGTGGTTCAACTTATGGTTCTGCACAAACTTATGATGGTTTTACAATTAAAGCTAGTGCAAACGATTTAGCTGCAAATACATGGTTAAATTCTAAAGATTATGCTGTTTATAGGAGAAGTATAAATAGTTTCCAGTAGGGTAACATAATTAAATCTCAATCCCAATCTTAACTTCTTCAGAAATCTCGATGTCTGTTTTGCCTTTAAATACAATCTCTTTTGCATGGGTTACTGCTTTTAGGTCATCTAAGAAAGGTTCGAACTGTTTTGAATCTTCTGATTCTATGACCAATGATTTCAGCTCTTCTTTCATGGACAATGATTTTTCAGCCTTGAACTTTCTGACAGCTGCAATCACTTCTATCAATATGTCTCCTGCCTGTTCTGTTTTCTTGTCAACCAATCCTTTTTTGAAATCAGGCCAATCAGAGAGATGGATGGACTTTTTATCCTCTTTTTCTGCAAAATAAAGATGATATATCTCTTCTGTAAAGTGAGGCGTGAAGGGGGCCATGAGTTTTAGGCAAGACAATAATCCTGTATAAAGTGCATATTGTGCTGAGACTCTTTGTTCTTTTCCTCTTGTGTCTGGGTTGTATAACCTGTCTTTTACTATCTCAAGATAATTGTCGCAAAGAACATGCCAGAAGAAATTTTCTGTGTCTGACTTGCATCTTGAGAACTCATATTCTTCAAAGGAATCTGTTGAGGTTTTTATCAGGCTGTTAAGTTTTGAGATAAGCCATCTGTCAAAAGCTTCAAGCTTTTCAGGTGATTTTTGGAATATTTCCAATCCTTTGAAGTCTTCCAGGTGCATTATAGAAAATTTTGAAGCATTCCAAAATTTTGTTATGAATTTCTGGCCTGTAACAAGGTCTTTTTCAGGGAATGGCAGATCTTCTCCAAGTCTTACGCCTCCAGCCATGAACCTTAAAGCATCTGCTGAGTATTTTTCTATCATGGTCTGAGGCTCTATTATGTTGCCTTTTGACTTTGACATCTTTTTTCCTTTAGGATCAAGCATCCAGCCGTTTATGAAGCAGTCATCCCAGGGTTTCATACCATAGTGCAGCTGTGATTTAACAACTGTGTTGAAAAGCCAGAAAGATATTATGTCATGTCCCTGCGGCCTGAGATCCATATGGCTGCCCTTAAGCTGTTCATATACTGGCTTGTCTTTGAAAAGTTCTTTAACTATTGTAGGAGTTAAACTGGAGGTTGCCCATGTGTTTATTATATCTTCTTCAGGTATTATATCTTTTGAACCGCATTCAGGACACTTGTCTACCGGCGGCTTGTCCTCTACAGGATCTATGGGCAGGTCTTCTTCTTTAGCTAAGATAACTTCTTCGCAGTCTTTGCAGTACCATACTGGGAAAGGGATTCCAAAAGGAAGCTGC
>CAYXHN010000121.1:0-2526 GCA_964464955.1 uncultured Methanosarcinales archaeon | reverse complement strand
TTATGAAACACCTGCACATGTTTACTTAGGTGTAAACTCAATATAGGATAGCACAAAAATAGATATTTAGAAAGATTTAAATAGAAGTATTTGATAAGATGGGTTAGAGGTGTGTGAGTTGAAGAAATTTATATTATATACTATTGTTGCATTGTTCTGCCTATCTATAGTATCTGCAGCAGATATAGATATAACCCCTATAGATGATGAGATAGCAAGAGGAGAAAAAGCACAGTTTCTTGTCGAGATAGATAATCAGGATCTGAGCATTCAAGATTACAGGGTATATCTTCCTGCAGAATCGATCGAATGGACATTAGAAAGCGAAGAAAATATAAAAGCTTATCCTGAAAAGGAAACAAGCTATAAGCTTGTTCTGAGCCCTACTAAATATGTAAAGCATGATCTGCATGGAGTTAAGATCAATTTCAAGTCAGAAGAAGAGACTGTTGAAAAGATATTATATATAAACCTAAAAGAAGCAGGAC
The DNA here is from genome assembly GCA_964464955.1 of uncultured Methanosarcinales archaeon. Classification (GTDB taxonomy): domain Archaea; phylum Nanobdellota; class Nanobdellia; order Woesearchaeales; family WJKL01; genus WJJM01. Next base: position 2,038 of record CAYXHN010000121.1, on the reverse strand, counting down.
AAATACAGGGCGGATATTCTCCTTCTATAAGCCTGAGCTTAGATATGCCTAAGAAGACCGTTCCAACCGAAAAGCTGAGCATAGATACCAAGCTTGAGAACCAGAATATAGTAAACCATTCAGACCTTTCTGTAAGGATAAGCAGCGACAATCTTCCTGCACTGGACACTGTACAAGAAGTAGCTCTTGGTCCTTTGGCAAGAAAATCAGTTGAGTTTACCTATGACATGAATAATCTCCAGGAGCCCGGAACATACAGTATCGAGGTGACACTTTTGAAAGCAGGAGAAGAGATAGGCATCTCTGAATCAAAGACTCTGGAGATAGAAGAAAACACGCCTATGTTTGAGAAAGAGACGGTATCAGACAGCAGCTTCCTGAAGAAGGCATCATCCATAATATATACAAGCCAGTCAAATGTAAAAGACACCCAGACCATAAAGATACCTACTGGGATAGTAAGCAGATTTTTTACATATACTGAACCAGAATCAGAGATGGTCAAGGAAGATGGTGAGAGATATCTGCAGATGAGCCTGACACTTGATCCTGGAGAGAGCAGGACAATAACTGTTATAACAAGCTATAGGCTTCTGTTCATAATCCTGTTCCTGGCTATCCTCGGAACAGCTGCATATTATACATACAGAGCTCCGGTAATAGTGAAAAAAGGAGTTTCAAATGTAGAGATCAAAGAAGGAGGGATATCAAATATCAGGGTAACTCTTGAAATTAAAAACATATCTAAGAAATCCCTTAAGAGCCTGAAAGTTACTGATTACATCCCAAACATAGCTGATCTTGAAAAGAACTTTATAGAGGGAACATTGAAGCCTTCAAAAGTACTCAAGCACGAGAAGAGAGGGACTGTCCTGAAGTGGGATATAGAAGAGCTTGCTCCTGGCGAAGAAAGGATCATCAGCTATAACCTGCAGTCAAGACTAAGCATACTAGGAAACTTCAAGCTGCCAAGAGCAAAGGCCAATTATAAGGGTAAAGGAAAGGAAAAATCAGCTTATTCTAATTCTGCTGCTGTCAGCTCCTGATCGGATCCTGGAAAGATGATATAATCTTGATCTCATGGTTGCATTATGATTATGTTTTAGGATTGATTAATGTTTCAATCTTAATTTTCTAATTTAACAATCTGCTTTGCTATAATGGGTTTTCAATCTTAATTTCTAAATCAGTAAATCTGCTTTGCGATCAGAACCTTCAATCCTAATCCATAAGTGTGCTCACTATGTTCGCACACACTATAGCGCTGAAGCAGAGCAGATGGGTGCTCAGTTGAATTGAGTTGAGTTATGGGTTGAGTTGGATTGGGTGCTAAGTTGTTTTATCTGAATACTTAGTTTACTTGACTGAGCGAGCAGTCGATTGAAAACAAAGCCAGAACTCTGCTTAAATCGCACTGAGGCTGTGCACGAGTGCAACGAGTGCCATGGATAGGATTGAAATTTAGTTTGTTATTTAGAAATATTAAAAAATTGAATGCCCTGGATAGGATTGAATTGTTATCTGCTATTTAGAAATATCAAAGAGTTAAGTGCCATGGATAGGATTGAAAAATTTTAAGGTTAAGAAAATAAATAATGTGCCATGGATAGGCTTTTTAGAAATTTTTATTGCAAGGCAGGATTTCAATGATATTGATAAAATCATGGCTTAGATGGGTGGATCGGATTTTTAGTCTGCTTAAGAGCAGAATATAGAAAAATAAGCCAGTTTTACCAATAAAACATTTCCAAAATCATAAGGTTTTTAAATAAAATAAGATGACCTAATCAAATCCCCTGCCTAGCTCAACGGCAGAGCGTGCGGCTGTAGAAGTTGTTTTGATATGTGCTGAGCACTGTGATGATAAACAACCAGCTGTTACCGCAAGGTTGCTGGTTCAAATCCGGCGGCAGGGATATGATGGGCAGTTTAACTGCCTTTCTTTTTAATTTCCATGTAAAATCTCCTGGGAAAACCATAAAAACTGTTCAATTTGATATTTAGTTTACACTTCTTTATATTCTAACTTTTTTCTTTA
>CAYXHN010000120.1:0-2556 GCA_964464955.1 uncultured Methanosarcinales archaeon | reverse complement strand
GGACAAATATCAAGCCATCTGCATGTCATCTTATCTCCTCAATGATATTGTTTATAGATCCATGCTTTATAGGCTCTCCTTTTGAATATGCCTCTAAGATCTCTTTTTTATAAGGGATCTCTGCGATTATCTTGGTGTTAAATTCCTCAGCTATATCTTTTATGAGCTTTTTGTCTCCGACATCTGCCCTGTTTAGGACTATTGAAGCAGGAATTTCAAGAACATTGCAGAGCTTTAGTATAAGCTTAAGGTCAGAAGCTCCTAATGGAGTGGGTTCTGTGACAGCTATGGCTTTTTCACAGCCAAGCAAAGCAGAGATGACATTGCAGTGAGAACCTGCAGCCGTGTCTACTAAGATATGATCGTATCTTTTTTCATTGTTTAAAGAGAATTTCTTTAAAGCGTTTACAATAGGGGAAGCCTCTTCATAGCCTATTCTCATCTCTGCTGTAAGCAGATCTATATTATAGCCTTTTCCAGAGTAGATTGTGCCTATAATCTGCTTGTCTTTTTTTATCGCATCTACAGGGCATGATAATATGCATGCTCCGCAGCCGTTGCAAAGGTCTTTGACAAAGATAGGGTATTTTTCTTTTACAGATACTATAGCATTTTCTTTGCAAACTTCTGCGCATCTGCCGCATTTGATGCATCTGCTGTTGTCCCATCTTGGCATGAGCTGCATTATATCCTGCTCTTTTTTTCTTTCTATAGAAAGTATAAGATGATCATTAGGGCAGTCTGTGTCTGCATCCATAAGCAGAACTCTTTTTTCTTTTGCAAGCTCAACTGCCAAAGCTGTGGCTACTGTTGATTTTCCTGTTCCGCCTTTTCCTCCTGTTATAGCTATTTTCATGGTTTTAGGTTTTATAGAATTGCTGTCTCTATAATTACGCAAGGTTATCCTTTATCTTTTCTATTGTCTTCTCTGCTACTTTTATCTCTTTGTTGAAGTGTTTTATCATCCTTTCAAGAAATGCCTTCTTTTCCTCTTCTGTCTCGAAGTTTTCCATCAGTTTTTTTGTCTTTTTGATGTTTTCTTCAACTTCAATAGGGATCTTTTCCTTGTCATGCTTTACTGCTTCCTGAGGGCAGACATCATGGCATTTTCCGCATCTTATGCATTCTTCCATATCAACCTCTGCTTTTCCTTGTTTCATGCTTATAGCCCCAACAGGGCATGTGTTGATGCAAATTCCGCATCCGGTACATTTATCTTTGTCTATCCATGGCATTTTTATCTTCTCATTCTATCTTTTTCATAGCAGAGCCGCATTTAGGGCATTCAACCTGGCTGCATTCTTTTCCTTCGGAAGCAGGCATGCTCAGTTTGCATTTCTCGCAGAAGCATCTTGTTTCTTCCTGTGTATCTTTTTCAGAGCCTTGTCCTCTTTCTGTTCCAGCACCTGAGCCCTGTCCAGCCATACCCATATGCATAGGCCCTGTAGGAGTTGATGCTTCTTTTAATTCTCCGGCTATGAATTTCTCTACAGCCTGTTTTACTGTGCAGGGTTCGGTATTGTATATTTTTATTTCCAGCTGACTGAAAACATCAAAAGCTCTTGGGCCTAGGTTTACAGCTATCACAGCATCTGCCTCTTCATCAGCCACTATTTGGGCAGAGGTTATTCCTGCTCCGCCTGCCTGCTTAGCCGCAGTGTTTTCTATAGCTTTTGCATGTTTTATCTTTTTATCTTCTATCTCTACGATAAAAAAATAAGAGCATCTTCCAAATCTTGGATCTATGTCATTATTAATATCGTTTCCTGTTGAGCTTATAGCTATTTTTGTGTTGTTTTCTTTTTTAGATTCTTTCATTTTATTTTCCTCCTTTTCTTGTCATGAACTTGCCGCATTTAGGGCATTTCATCTCGTAGCACGGGGTTCCTGCTTTGTGAGAGATAACTGTTCCGCAGCTTATGCAGAAGCATTTTCCTCCAGGACCCAATGACTTTCCACCCATACGACCTCTCCAGCCAAGTCTTTTTCCAAATGCTCCTTTGTAGGATCCTTCTCTGATAGAGCCATGGGATTCTATCTGTATGACCACGTATTCTACAGTTGCTACTTCTTCCTGGATCTTTTTTTCAAGCTTTTTTGTTATAGAAGAAGCCTGCTCTACCTTTATTTTAGGATCAAGGTTTATTTTTAGCTCTGCAAATACAGATGAGCCAAGCTTCTGCGTCTTAAGGCTTACCAGTTCTATGTTATCTTTTTTGACGATGTCTTTTATCTTGTCTTCGGTCTCATCTTCTGCGCTTACATCCAAAAGGCTGTCTGTTGTCTGTTTTCCCAATGATATCGATTCAACTAGGATGTATATTCCGATAAGCAATGCGATAACTGAATCAAGATGTATCCAGTATCGGGTAAGAAGCAATCCAATGAATACTGAAAAAGAAGCAAGAACATCTATTCTTGAATGCTTTCCGTCTGCAAGCAGGGCCATGCTCTCGAATTTTTTACCATATTTTATCTTTACTCTGGCCATTATCTCGTTTATGATTGCTGAGAAAGCCATGACTCCAATTGTCAGGGGAGTTATAAAAAGTTCCT
>CAYXHN010000119.1:0-2612 GCA_964464955.1 uncultured Methanosarcinales archaeon | reverse complement strand
TCCGTCAACAGGGTAACCTTCCTTGTCATAAAGCTCAGGTGTGACAATCTTTGCAGAAGCCATCTTCTTGATCATATGAGGGCTTGATACTCCGAAAACAAGGCTTTCTACTTTCTTGAATACAAAATCTCTTGTAGAAAATGTAATCTCTTCCTTCTTCGGCTTTTCTTCTGAAGATTCTTCTGTCTTTTCTTCTTCAGATTTTTTCTCTTCTTCCCTTGCTTCTGTTTCCTTTTTTTCTTTTTCTTCTTCCGTCATTGTTTGAAAACCTCTGTGATCCTGATATTATTTCAGTATTTATTCTTTAATTGAAGTTTTGGGTATACGCATAAAGACTTGAACTCATCAAGTATCAGTTTGAACGCATAGCTCACTTCTATATCTGTTATATCCACGTTGTCTCCGCAGATAGGGCAGTATTTTTGATTCTTGTATTCGTCATGTATCGCTATCAGTCCGCAATTCTCACATACCGGCACGACTGTCCTGTCAGAATCAAATCTCTCCTTCAAAAGCAGGGATGCTCCATGGGCCACAAATGTATCTTTCTCCATCTCTCCAAGACGAAGCCCTCCTTCTTTTGCCCTTCCTTCTGTTGGCTGTCTTGTCAAAAGCTGTATAGGCCCTCTTGCTCTTGCATGCAGCTTGTTAGCTACCATGTGTTTCAGTCTCATATAATACATATTTCCAACATATATCTTTACTTGATACTCTTCTCCTGTCTTTCCGTTGTAAAGGGTCTCTGTTCCGTTCTCTTTAAATCCAAGAGATAGTAGCTCTTTTCTAAGTCCAGCCTCTGGCTCTGAGTGGAATGTTGTTCCATCTATCTGCCTGCCTGAGAGTGCTCCTACTTTCCCCCCTATAAGCTCAATAAGATGGGAGATTGTCATCCTGGACGGGACTCCATGAGGTGAGAATACAAGATCAGGCTTTATGCCGCTTGCAGAGAAAGGCATATCTGTTTCAGGGACTATAAGCCCTATAATTCCTTTCTGTCCGTGCCTTGATGTAAATTTGTCGCCTATCTCCGGAATCCTTTGGTCACGTACTCTTACCTGTACAAGCTTATTGCCTTCTTCATTTTCAGTTACAAGTACAAAATCTATAACTCCTTTTTCTCCGTGCGCCATAGATATAGAACTTTCTCTCCTTGTGGCTGCAGCAAGATTGTACTCATCCATGCTGCTTAGGAATCTTGGAGGAGAAGTCTTTCCGATGACAACATCACCCTCATCAACTTTTGCTTCAGGGTATACTATACCGTCATTTTCAAGAAGCCTGTAATCATCTTCACTCTTATATCCCTTAACTTCCTTGTCAGGGACGCTTATTTCATCCACAAGCCCTCCGGAATATCTCATCTCTTCTGCAGTTGAAGGCCTATAATATGTGCTTCTTCCAAATCCTCTTTCTACACTGCTTTTGCTTATGACTATGGCATCTTCCATATTGTATCCGTCGTTGCTCATGACTGCCACGACTATATTTTGTCCGGCAGGATGTTTTTCATCAAGATATATATCACTCATTGCTGATTTTACAATCGGCACCTGAGGGTTGTGAAGAAGGCTTACATCCATATCCATCCTTACCAGGTAGTTTGAAGCATAAAATCCTATTGCCTGCCTTTGGTTCTTTGAACCCATATTTACCCTTGCAGCAGGACTGAAGTTGGAATAAGGTACAAGGCTTGCAACAAGCCCAAACATACTGTAGGGTGTGATCTCAAGATGGGTGTGTTCAGCTTTAAGGTCTTTTTCTGTAAAAGCTATATATGCATTTTCTTCCTCTGCAGCATCCAGGTATTCTATGATTCCCTGATTTACAAGATCCAGCCATGTTAAATCTCCTTTTTCCAGCTGCTCAAGGTGCTTTTCAGTTAACAGAGGGATTCCGTCTTTTACAACTATAAGCGGTCTTCTTGCTCTCCCTTTCCCGCTTTCTATATATACGTTATTGTTAACATCATTGAAAAATATATTAACATTATTTGACATGTTGCCTTTTCTTCTCTCTGTCTTGAACTGGTCGATAAACAGAGATGGCTCTTCTACTTCTCCGATATATTTGCTGTTAAGGTATACTTCACTCATTTTGGTTTTCCTCTTTAAGGCCTATATCTTTTAATGTCTTGATGACTTCTTCCTCATCAGACTCATGGCTGGCCAGGCACAAAAGGCTGAGGTTCTTCCTCAATCCGATATTTGTTCCTTCTGGGGTCTCCACAGGGCAAAGCCTTCCAAGATGGGTCGGATGAAGCTCTCTTGCCTCAAAATTCTCCTGTGAAGCAGACAATGGAGAGACAACCCTCTGTAGATGACTCATAGTGTCCAGGAAGTTAAGCCTTTGTATCCTCTGGCTGATCCCTTTTCTTCCGCCTACCCATGAGCCAGTAGCCATGGAAGAATATATCCTGCTTGTAAGCAGCTTTTCTCTTATTATTACCTTTATTGAAGGGAACTTTCCTCTCTTTACTATCCTCTGGAAATTATAGAGCAAATCTCCCACTAATATCTTCAGGTTAACCCTGATAAGGTCTGCAAGCAGATCTCCGCTTAATTTAAGCTTCTTGTTCATATAATGGTCTTTATCGCTTGTGCTGATCCTCTCAT
>CAYXHN010000118.1:0-2755 GCA_964464955.1 uncultured Methanosarcinales archaeon | reverse complement strand
ATATTCTTATTATCTATAAGGCCATGATAGAAATGCTCCATAAATTTTATCCAGCCAGGACAGCAGGTAGTTATCATAGGGAACTTTTTGTTGTGTTTTATCCTTTCCAGAAGTTCAGAACCTTCTTCCATTATAGTGAGGTCTGCTCCGAAATTAGTGTCAAATACTTTATCAAAACCGCACCTCCTTAGTGCTGCAACCATCTTTCCTGTAACCAATGTTCCAGGAGGAAGATTGAACTCTTCTCCTAATGAGGCCCTTATAGACGGAGCTGTCTGTACAATAACATGTTTCTTTTTATCTTTAAGGACATTTAGAACTTCCTGAAGATGCTCTCTTTCTGAGATAGCCCCTACAGGGCAGGCTGCTATACACTGTCCGCATTTGATACATGCAACATCATTGAGATCATGTTCAAAATAAGGGGTTACGTGCTCATGGTGGGCCCTGTCTGCAAAATCTATAGCCCATGTTGCCTGTATCTTATCACATACAGCAACACATCTTCCGCAGTTTATGCAGAGATTATCATCTCTGATAACAGATGCTCCGAGGTCAACCTTGTATTTCTTTTTCGGGTCAAACCTTGCTTCCCTGAGCCCCAGCTCGCATATCAGATTGCAAAGGTCATGCCCTTTGTTTTCCCTGAAGCATTTATCCATGTGTTCAGGCATCAGAAGTTCTGCATTTACTTTTCTTGCTCTTTTTACTTTTTTGGAGTTTGTCTTTATCTCCATACCTTTTTTTGGATAATTTGAGCAGGAAGTGATCAGTTTTCCGTCTTTTGTCTCTACTATGCATAGCCTGCATCTTGCTTCCGGCTCAAGATTTTCCTGATAACATAGGGTGGGGATGCTTATCCCGTTGTCTTTGCAGATCTGCAGGATAGTCTTCCCTTCCTTGCATTCGATGTTTTTTCCGTCTATCTTTATCTTCATCTTGCTGTCCTTTTCCTTGTCTTTTTCTCTTTGACCCTTTCTTCAAATTCGCCTCTAAAATATTTTAGAGCGTTAAGCAGATGGTTGGTGGAAGTCTGGCCAAGGCCGCAGAAGGATGTCTCTTTTATGACTTCTGCAAGATCCTGAAGTGTATCAAGGTCTTCCATCTTTCCATCTTTCATAGATATATTTTCAAGGATATTCAGTATGCGGTATGTTCCTTCCCTGCATGGAGTGCATTTTCCGCAGGATTCAAACTCATAGAATTTTGCTATATTTGTTGCAAGGTCTACTATGGGCTGTTTCTCATCTACTGCAATGATAGTACAGGAGCCGAGCATGCATCCCTTTCCACATATATTATCCGGGTGAAGTCTTGTATCAGGATCATAAGGCATACAGCCCCCAAAACATCCGAAATATACTGCTTTTATCTTGTTTTCTGGAGCCCCTAACCTGATCAATTCTTTAAGCTTGATCCCAAGAGGGAGTTCATAGACTCCTGGCTTTGAAACATTTCCTGAAAGAGAATGAAGCCTTAGGCTGTTATCCCAGTCTTTGAAATGGACAGCTAAAGGAACGTTTGCAAGAGTCTCTACATTATTTATTATAGTTGGTTTGTTGAACAATCCTCTTGTTGTAGGAAATGGGGGCTTGTGGCTCGGGTGGCCTCTTTTTCCTTCTATGGATTGGATTATAGCTGTTTCGTCTCCACAGATATAGGCTCCTGCTCCGAGTATGATCTCAATGTCTGTTTTAGATCCTGTCTTATCTTTTACTTTTTTTATGGTTCTCTGAATCTTTGGCTTAAGATAATCATACTCTCCTCTTAGATAGATATAGGCTTTTTCTGCTTTTATGACATATGCTGCTATGAGGATGCCTTCTATCAAAATTTCAGGATTGTTTTTTATGATGAACCTGTCCTTGAAAGTCCCTGGTTCTCCTTCATCAGCGTTGCATATAACATATTTTTCCTTAGAAGGTTCGTTGAAGACCATCTCCCATTTTTGACCTGCAGGGAAATTAGCTCCTCCTCTTCCTGTAAGTCCTTTTTTCTTTATGAGATCTATAGTGCTTTTTCTGCCTAAGGAAACTGATCTCTTGTATGCTTTTTGTCCTGTCTTTTTTAGTATCTGCATCTTGTATTATCCTTTTGAAAGCTCTTTTATTATGCTGTCTATCTTCTTTTTAGTAAGGTCAGTGTATGTTTTCTTGTTTATCTTCATGGCAGGAGGTTTGTCACAGCAGCCTATGCAGGAGCATATATGGAGTGAAAATTTCTTGTCTTTTGTTGTCTGTCCTGACTTTATCTTAAGCTTTTTTTCAAGATATTTTATGACATTTAATGAACTGTTAAGATAACATGAAGGTGAGTTGCAGATCTCTATTATATATCTTCCCTGAGGTTGAGTATGTAATTGGGAATAGAATGTTGCTGCAGCATATATCTTTACGATAGGGATGTCCAACTTTTTGCTCAGCTTTTTCATAGAATCTTCTGAGATATAGCCTTGCTTTTGTTGGACAGCTTTTAGTTCTTTTAACAGTAAGGACATTTCACACCTCTTTATTGGAAAATATCATTTCCATTTAAATAGTTTTTTGTTTGGGATCGATATTGATCATAAGAGTTTTGTAAAATTTATCGATTAAAGCTTTTATGAGGCAATAATTTAAACATATATAGGTCAATTTTAATTTATATGTTAACAAGTTCATTGTGATCATGTTTCTTTTTTTAGAATTATTTAATGCTTCAATCCCAACTTTGACAGTTAAATAATTAAGAGTCCTTAGCTTGTTTGAATTTACCA
>CAYXHN010000117.1:0-2888 GCA_964464955.1 uncultured Methanosarcinales archaeon | reverse complement strand
AATAAAGAAAAAAGTTAGAATATAAAGAAGTGTAAACTAAATATCAAATTGAACACTCTAGAACAAAACAACAATATTTATATATTATACTTTTAACTATCTCTTATTGAGGGGTTTTATAATAAAAAAGAGGAAGATGATGAAAAACAAAACTAGGTTTATTCTTTTAGTATTGATAGTTTCTCTAATCTTGAATGTTTGTTTTGTTTCTGGGTTTCCTGAATACTGCTATGATGAAACTGTTAATGTTATAGAAGGAATCGGAGATGAACCAACAGATAATAACCCAGATACATGTGCAGAAGGGATGCTCCATTCTGACGAATATGCGGGTCTTGATGGTCACGTGGCACCTTTTTATGAAGTATATTTAAGCGAGCCAACCCCTATATATCATGTGGCGGCTCAAGGATCTCTTTATGTTGACCACAAGAAAAGTGGTTCGAATGGCGAGGGTTGTTTATCGATACAATACCAAGATACTGTTGGAAATTGGCAGCCATTAGGCGGACGGTGCGAAAAAGCCAACGGGTTAACATTTGATGTTAATGTATATAAAGACCTTGAAATTGTTGCCAAAGCATTTAGAGCTGGCTTGGTCAAAGCAAACAATAACCATAAAATTGTTGGTAAGCTCTGCAATCTTGAAGCATATAAATTTATTTGTACTCCGGGAAGCGAAGAAGGCAATCCGCGTGAATGTGGCGGTGCAGATTGTTGTTCTGATTCTTTCTTCAACCCACATGATAACAAGTGTTACTTGGGAGAATATGACCCTGATTTAAGTGAGGATTTTTGCATAGGTGAAGAAACGTTTCATCCAGGAAAATTCTATGACTGGTCAAATCGTGCTGAAGAAGGGAATCAATGCTGCGGAGATGACACATTTGAACATCCTTTTGATCTGGAGTTAAAATTAGAAAGAATTCAGTTAGCAAAAATAACAGAAAAAAAAGAAACTATCACTATTAACACTCCTTCCGATTTGCCTTACAAGGTCTGGCTTTCTGAGTTTTTTGAGCCTTTTGATGGTAATTATGCGCCTGGATCATATGGGCTAATAAGGATAACAACAAACAACCCGCATATAGAACCATTTTTGCCACAAGTATCAGACGGCTCATACGCTATAGATTTAAAGAATGAAAATACATATATTTTTTATGAAAACCATGAAATCCCTTTTATTCTGGCAAACACAGACCTGGGTCAGCTAACAACTGACAAGGAATTTGCATGTATCAAAGAAGCTGAAGATGACGAACAAGAAGCTGAAGATGATGAACAATATGCCTGGCTTGGCTATGAGGGATCAGAGGCAAAGGGCTCTATCTTCCAGACAGGTACTTTTGACATAATGTCTAATGGGACAGAGTGGATTGCCTGCGATGCGCTTAATGATGGAACAGGGTCTTTTGACGGGGCAGTGGTTTATGCAGGGAATATAACTTCTGGCAAAGATATTCATGAATATCTATGTTATTATGATCCAGGAGAAGGTATAGAACACTTTGGAGAATGCAAAGGAGACGCAACCACAGACCCGGATAATGCAAATGAAGGGACATATGGAAAAGATTATTATGCTGAATACCCGGCAAAGATATTTACCTCACAGGAAGATCCCACTGCCCCTCTGGATTTTGACCTGACCCTAACTTCAGAATCTTTTCTTTCAGAATCTTTCTCAGTATCAGCAGACGAAAGCCCTAAAAAGTTGGGAAATCTGGATGATATTTTCTCAAGTTTAGAACTCAATGATGCATTGATAAAATCAAAACCGGCTTATGTGCTTACTGCTCCTATAGGAGCAGTTGGGTGGCCATATCATTGGGAATGCAATTCAGGCGGGTGGCTCTTTACAACTTCATATGGAACAAAGATATTAATCACTTCAGATGCTTCAACTAAAGATAGTTATGTTTCAGCAGGATGGAGATTAGGGGACACATTGCAGGTATTCTCAGAAGATATTTCTGAGTTTGCTCCTGCAGGATATACGTCCACTCCTTTTTTTAGGTACATTGGCCTGAATTCAGGAGTCGAGGACTGTTGGCTTTATGCATTCGGCTCTAAAGAGAATATAATTGAAGATACACATCCGCACCATTCAATGCCTTCTCCAGGAGATATCCAGCGACAAGAACTTGTAGGTTATGTTTTAAAAGAAGAAGGCACGTTAGATGATATCCCTAACTGGAATATCGGTTATGTTACAGAAAATCCAGCATATGCCCTTAAGCTTTCTGTGCCTGATCCAGGGACAACTGTATCTTTCAGCAGCTCTTCTTTGGCAGATAGAGGGGTAATATCTTCATCATCTGACGGAGCAGCAGGAGGAGTGATTGCAGATTCTTTGAGTTCTCAGGTCTATGCTTCTACAAGTACCTCTGGGACAAAATTTGTTCCAACAAAATATTTCTACTGCACATCTGATCAGGAATGGATAGATGACCTTGATTCAGTAAAGAGCAGCGGATTCCTTTGTCAAGAAAAAGCAGGCTATAGATGGACAGGAACGCTCTGTTGTGGAGACGATAGTGCTGATACATATAATGATATCAGGGCAGTCAGAGAAGATGGCAACCTTCACCCTAAGGTAGGGAAATATGGGGTGGGTGGATGCTTTAGAAGCAGCAAGGTTGAAAGCAATACAAGAGTATATGATAATTCAATAATCGAGAATCCCTATTTTGAAGAAAATACTCCTGGATGGGAAACAGATGGAGGCGCAACTATCTATGGGGGCATAGATATAGATTCAGGCGCATCTGCTAAGCAGGACATATCTGATAAACTATATCCGGGTGCAGATTATGAACTCTCAACATATGTATATGCATCTGCCTCATCTACAGTCATCACTATAATCGATAGAGGAGCAGAAC
>CAYXHN010000116.1:0-2937 GCA_964464955.1 uncultured Methanosarcinales archaeon | reverse complement strand
TAGTGTGTTGTATTTGCGGCGCAGCCATAAGCGTCATACTGTGTTAAGTTTCTGGATTGGTTCATCTGGTCGTTGACACAGCTTAGATTGCTCCATTGGCCCCAGGTAGTATTTTTATAATCAGGTCCGACAAGACGGTATTCATAGAAAGTTTCATTGTCTGTCTCTCCGCAGCTGTTGTTGTCATATTGAGTTCTGTTTCTGGATTGGTTCATCTGGTTGCTGATACAGCTTATGTTTGTCCAGTTGCTCCAGGTTGTGTTTATGATGTTGGGGGTGCAGGCAGGATCTACGTGAAAGACAACATCATCATTGTCTGCGTAGTTGTTACCTGATGAACGTGCAGCGCATGTCTGAGATGTATCCTGGGCAGTATCATAATTTACCCATACTCTTACTGCATGATCCCCTTCAGCATTGTCAAGAGTGAAATCATTAAAAGTTATAGTGTTGAATCCTGCAGAAGGACAGCTAGAGATATACTGCATCTGATTCCATTGGGGTGTGGATGCAGGATCTGTGGCATTTGTATATACTAAAGCTATATGGTCGTTAGTTGTCTCATAGCAATGCACCACTGCTGTAACAGAAACTGTGTCTCCTGCCTTAAACACTGAATTGTTTTTATCTGTGATTGTTATATTTTCTACAGATTCGTCTCCTCCGCAGGAAGGGCTGGAATATGTAGCTATTCCGTCCAGACAAAGGTCAATAGTGTTTGGCTCGTGAGGCTCAGGGCCATAGCCGTCATCTACACTATCCCTGCATTTAAGAAGAGAAGAGTTTGCATAGCAAGGAGATTCTCCATCAGAGCAGTGGGGTGCAGCCCATGTTGAGTTATACTCTGCAAATCCCGGGTCTGCAGGTGTAAGGGAGAATGTATATTGTTCTCCTGGCGTGATTCTCATCAGCTTTTTCCAGCCTCCTGTTATGTTGCAGACTGTATCTTCCTTTGTTGTGCCTGTGCATGTTCTTTTAATTGCAGGGCATCTTTGCTGTTCAAAATCCCAGTCTCTGCACTTATAGAGCCAGTGCCCTTTTGCAGTAGCAGTAACTGTAGCATTTATGAAGTTAAGTCTGGAAGGGTCGATGGCATATACCTCTACAAAATTCTTTTCAGACACCTCCTCTTTTTGAACCTGCTCTATCCTGATAGTCTGCTGGGTATTGTTAGATATAGAAACATTGTTCAGGGATATCTTCTCTATGTTTGAATCTTCAGGCTCTATGTCTATATCATATGTTCCTTCTTCTACCTCTATTTCTTCATCTGACTCAAATTCTTCTATCCTGCCCTCTCTCCTGAGACTTAAGAGAGCTTTTATGTTCTGTCTTTGCTGGCTCCTGAACTGAAGAAGGTTGATCAGTCTTGTCTTGTTTGCTTTTTTTTCAGGTTCAACATCAAATCTTTTTTTCACACTGATAGCAGATTCGCTTGATTCCCCTTCAAGCATCGCAGTGAAATCATAGGTTTTTTTTCTGAAAGGGCTGAACAATGTATATTTCTTAGAGATATTATCTTCCAGTAAAGGGATGTCCCATTCCAGCTGAAAATAGTGAGGATCATAGACTGAAGCCGAAGCTCCAGCAGCATCTATCACAGTCCACCCTGAAGGATATCTCTCTTTTAATGATATGTCTTCTATAGGCTGTGAGGAAGATATTGTTATAGTCATCTCAACTCTTGTCAGTGCAGGAACTTCTGAAGAAGTGCATCCTGGGCAGGAAAAACTTCTCTCTATTGTTATTGCAGGCTCCTGCAAAGAAATCCTTTCTATCAAAGAATAATGCATAGAATCTATCTGCAGCTCAACATCATGTTCAAGTTCAAAGACTAACTTATACTCTGTCTGATCTAATCCTAACAAAGTGCAGGTCTCAATACATGAACTATTAAAGGTATATATCTGGTCTTTCCAGTCTTTCCGACCTTTTGGTTTTTCGTCTTCTTCGTCATCTTCATCATCTTCTTCGTCATCTTCATCGTCTTCTTCGTCGTCTTCGTCGTCTTCGTCGTCTTCTTCGTCATCTTCGTCATCTTCGTCATCTTCGTCATCTTCGTCATCGTCTTCTTCGTCGTCTTCGTCGTCTCCTATAACAACATGGCTAGGTATGGGTCTTTTTTGTCTGCCTCTTCTTGCTGCTATCAGATATCTATTCTCTTCTTCATCCTCAAGATATATTCTAAAATTTCCTCTGCCTGTAGAGTTTCCTGTTAATCTCAAGGAGTTCAATATAAAATCTTCAGGGTGTTCTTCCAGCTCTATGACATAATCCTGTGAAGAGTCTATTGTAAGAGATATATCCTGCTCATACTCTGTTAAGTTTTCTGCTATTGTGAATCCTGTCAATGAAGGCTTTATGAATGTTAATGCAGCTACTGCAATAAATGCCATGATCATGAACAGTTTAACAGGAAAAGAGAGGTTCTTCAGTGCATAATACAATCTTCCTTTCTTTTTTTCAGATATCATTCCCTCACAAGCACCTCTTTTCTGTCGTATCTGCATCTCCAGATCTTTAAGAATTGCTCTACATCCTCAGCATATTTTTCATGAACAAGCAGAACAGCCCTCCCGAGCTGAGTTATTTTAAATTCTTTTACAACCCCTGTCTTTCCGTCTCTGCCTTTTAGAGCATAATAAAACCTTATCTTATCTTTTTTTAAAAGGTGTTCAGTCGAGTAACTAAATAGAACCATTGATTTATATTTTTTTCTGTCTAAAATAACCTCTTTTTCCCCACTCATCTGAATATGTTATACTATTTAACTTAAATCATATATAAATCTTTCTATGTTATATAGGTTAACAGGAATTAAGAGGGAAAATATGGAAAAATCCTTTTGTTAAATTGGTTAACTTAGAACTTTTTATTATTCTTTAATGTTAAATAGGTTAACAAAAAAAGAACTAGAGTTATTTAAATCTTTTAGTC
>CAYXHN010000115.1:0-2941 GCA_964464955.1 uncultured Methanosarcinales archaeon | reverse complement strand
GTAGGAACAGTTGAATAGACATTATCTCCTGGAGCTAATATATCAAGAAGATCAGGATGCCTGCTTGAATCTCCAACAATACTATCAGATTTAGTCACACTTCCAATTCCAGTAGCATTCTGGCTGCAGGCAGGATAACCGATGCCTATCGTACTCCCATTGTTGCCTGAAGCGACAGAAAAAAATATATCTTGATCATAAGCATTGTTTATGCTTGAATCCAACCATAAAGGACAGTCTCCTGGAGCATAATCTTCTGAAGTGCCTAAACTCATAGAGATGACAGAAATATTATATCTTGTTGAATTAGCGATGCACCAGTCCATCCCAGCCATCATATCATCCCCCTCGCAGCTTCCAAAAGTATCGCATACTTTAATAGCTATCAGATTGGCTTCAGGAGCAACTCCAACAACAGTGCCATTAGCAGCAGCTATTCCAGCACAATGTGTTCCATGACTATGATCATCCTCTGCTGCATCATCTTCATCAGTGGCATCATTGCAGCAGCCCCCGCTTCCATAATCACTTGCATTACAATAACAATATCCATCAACAACCCTATCCTGAAAATCAGGATGGTCTGTCTGTATTCCAGTATCAATCACGCATATAGTCTGGCCTTTTCCGGTTATGTTTTCTCCATCAACAGTATAATTATGCATATGGTCTGCCTGTATCAATGGAACAGTATCATCCAAAGCTATGTGCAAAGTAGGAACAAGATAAACAGCTTCAACATCAGGATTATCCTCAAGCTTTCTAAGCCCTTCTTCAGTTACTTTTCCTGAAAAAGCATTCACAGTTGAGTATTTTCTCTCAAGCTTAAACTCAGCTTTCTTCTCCTGTGAAATACCAAATATCCCTCTTTCTTTTTTATCTTCAAGCTGCAGCTCAGAAAGAACTTTTTCCTGTTTTTCTTTTACATTCTGCTTTATCTTTTCAAGTCTTTCAGCTTTTCTCTCCTTGAAAACTTCTCTTCTTATCTCCTTTACTGGCTGCCCTGTTATCCCAGCCATCCCTGCCTCAACAGGCTCATCTTTTAGCACGACAATGACCTTTGCTTCATCTTTTTCCTTCAGCTCTTTTTCAACCTCTGTGTCAACTTTAACATCTTTTAAAGAAGAAATCGGTGAAGAAGCTTGGGGTAGTGGTTGTTCAGCCCCTTCACCAAAAATTAAACGTAAATTTCTAAGTTCAACAGTCCCGGCGGAATCACTATAGACCTTGATAGGCGCAGGACAAGGATACTCCCCGCAATTAGCAAGATATGCATTCAGATCCGAACTAAAATCATCAGTCTCTTCAGTAGAATCAAACCTTCCCGCATATGTCCATTCAAATTTCCCGTCATCAAGAACATCCACTCGGGGAACATAAGGATATTCTCCTGTTGTATTCTTTCCTGTCACATCCATCCTTGCCGAAGAATAAGTCCTTTCCTCAAGCTCGATATATACTGTCTTTTCTCCTGGCTCAGAGAACTCTACAATTATAGAATTATTGTATCCATCCAAAGATACGTTTCTAAAATCAAGAACATCAAATCCAGTTATCTCTTCAAGCCCTGAAAATTCAACATAAAGCAGGAATACCAATGATACGACTGCTAATAAAAGCAGTATAACTGCGCTATTTTTCTGCACTTTCCCCTCTTTTTGCGCTTCTATCATTGCTCTTCTTCAGATGATTCTCTTTTATCCATCTCAATATACCATTTCTTTTTCTCTTCATCAAATTTGAAAACTACATCGTTTTTCTGTGACTTGTCCATAGAAAATAGAAGGGGCATGGGTATAGTTACCTCTACACTGCTGCCTCTTTTGTAAAGCTTTCTTTTAAGTTCCTTCATTATACTCGTCTCTATTGTCCTTAATTTTTTACTTATTTGGATGGATATAAATTTACTTTTATATTTACACATAAAAATACTTATTTTTTTATAAATGTTTCTATTTGCTCCCCTAATTTATATAGACCAGTATACTAAAACCGCAACTGATAAAAAGCTTATATTCATACTTATATTTAAACTTATATGCATACTTATTTTTATACTTATATTATTGAATTATAATATCAGTTAAATTTTAGAAAAATTCAGAGACTATTTCACTAATTCTCCAGTTTTTTCAAACTCTATCTTAGAATCTAGCAGATCAGAAATAACCTTATCTATCTTTTCGATCTCTACTCTTATCTGCTTTGTACTGTCACGGTCCCTGATAGTAACACTCTTATCTTCCAAAGAGTCAAAATCAAAAGTGATACAGTAAGGAATTCCTGCCTCATCAGCTCTTGCATACCTTCTTCCAACACTTCCGCTTGAATCGAACTGGCAGGCAAACTCATCTTTCAGCATAGAATAAATCTCTCTTGCCTTGTCATTAAGCTTATTCACCAGAGGAAATATCCCGACCTTTACAGGAGCCAATTTTGGATGTAATCTCAGTACAACATTTCCCCTTTCCTTGTCATCATCATATGCATCAAACATCACAGTCAAAAAAGCTCTGTCCACTCCCTGGCTTGGCTCTATAACTCTGGGGATTACTTTCTTCTTGCTTTCCTCGTCAAACAGCTCCATTGATTTCTTGGAAACTTTCTGATGCTTTCCAAGATCATATTGCCCTCTGTCAGCATTTCCATGTATCTCTTTCCAGCCAAAAGAATATCTGTATTCTATATCAAAACAAGCAGAACTGTAATGAGCAAGCTCGTCTTTCATGTGCTCTCTCAATCTAAGATCTTTCTCATCTATTCCCAGATCCAAAAACCATTGATAATTCTCCTTAAGCCAGTAAGCATGCCATTCTCCGAGCATTTTCTTCTCGAGCATCTCGCCAAGCTTTATCTTTATCCCTTCGTCTTTGTCTTCCTTTTGGTCTTGTTCCTGCAAAAGCTGGAACTCAAAATCATTATCTTCTTTTTTCAGCAATAA
>CAYXHN010000114.1:0-2987 GCA_964464955.1 uncultured Methanosarcinales archaeon | reverse complement strand
GAGAATCAAGCTTTGCGATGCTTATAAGATATAAATCTCGTTAACCCAAGTTACCCCTCCACTTCTTGTTGAAAAGCCCCAACTTCTGCCTATAATAAATTAAACTTCTCATAGGAGAACCGATATGAAAAAAGTCGGAATGTGGATACGTGTATCCACAGATGAGCAGGCAAGGGCTGAAGGAAAGCTTGCTTTTCATCAGGTTGAGAAGAACAGTAAGGATTTTGTTCTGGACAGGGCAAAGACATTCAAAGAAGCTATTGAAATCCTTGATTTCAGCCAGAAGAGAAGACTGCTGGAAGACTTTCTAAAAAAGATTGTCATCAAGAAAAAAACAGCCGAGTTTTGCTTTTTTTATCTCCCGGATTTTACTATGCAGCCTGACAATGATCCGCAAGGCTCTGATAATCATAAGGATAGAAAGCAAAAGAAGTTAGGGAAAGCCTGCGGAAGCCAACGCACCCACAGGGGTTCATTCTGGCCCGCACACTCCCCTGAATTCCGCATAACAATACCAAGACCAAAGAGATACAAAAAATCATACCCGCATAACCCTCAAACATTCGGCGAACACCTCAGAAAAGCCAGGATGGACAGAGGACTCACAGCCAAACAGTTGGCTGATATCCTCGATGTCTCTGAGGATACTATTCTAAACTGGGAGGTAAGAAATGTCAAGCCGAGAAAAGGGATAATGGAAGGAATAGAAGATGTAATAAATTAACTATATAACGCCTGCTCTATTCTCATAAATACAAGGATATATTTCTGTTCCGAATTTGCGATTACATGAATCCTTATTAACTTGGGAATCGATCTCATCCGTAGTATGAGGACAATATTCATGTTTGATTTCTTGAGGAATAAAGCATACAAAGTCAACTTTTTTTGCAAAGCTTTGCAACTCTCCACAATTTGCATCATAAGTATTCATATTTTGCCATTTTAAATTCGCAAACAAAATATACTGTAATTTTAAATAGCGATTTTCTTCTTCCAAATATTTATTAATAGTGCTATGGTTAGTCTTTCTTTGAATTAAATCATTACAGAAAGTTTCATCAGTAAGCTGTGGTCCCAAAATCTTTGAATTTTTATCATTAATGTTTTTGTATTTTGTTTTATTATTGTTGAACCTTAATAGTAAGTTTAATATGTACTTATAGCTTTTTCGACTACAGAATATTCTTTTAACTGTTTGTGTATAATAAATATTGTCATTGATTGCTCTTAGATATTAACGGTTAAATCGTTTAAGGCGGTAGGAGAAATAATTTTCAGATTCATCCATTCCTTGTATCTGTTCAGGAGTTTTGCCTATATATTGAATTCCCTTATGAATGAATTGTTTTTTATCACTAAGGTAGTCTGAGAAGCGACTAAACGCATGTTGAATTAATTCGTAATCTTTATTTATTCTGTTAATATCTCCCTTAGAAACTTTTTCTTTGGAAGTTATCTCGATCCATTCTCTTGAAGAATCTGTTTTGATAGCGTCTTTGAATGTATGCGGTTTTTCATAATGGAGTGCAAAGTGATCATTTTTAGGGGACTCTATCAATCTCATGTTACCCGGTATGTGGAACCGAGATACATAAAAATTAAATGAATGGATGTTATCATCTTCAAAATTATCTATAATTCCTTTTAGGCCTTGCTTCTTTTGAGCATTCACCATATCCGCTATCAATAATGAATGCACTTCTAATAAGTCATTTGTTTTTTCACATTCTTTTGGATGAAGACAGATAAAAGGCCCCATAGAGATGTAAATATCTGCACCACGATCTAAAGCATTTAGATATGATCGTACAACTTTGAGAACATCTTTACAAGGCTCATGTGAGATGGCTTCATCATTATGAGTGTCTTCTCCAAATAACTTTTTGAATTTTCCTGGGAAGCTTCCTCTCACTTTGCAATCAAGATTTGATGCTTCACCAGCAATCTGAGTTAACTTCCATCCTTTGTCAAGTTTGTTATTCCATTCTACAATATTATCTAAGCTATAATTTCTGGCAATTTCAGCAGTTGTATTTTTATATTTCACTGTAAAAGGACCTATATCCTTCTCTTTTCCGTCTTCTACATTATGCGTATCAAAGACTTTCTTACAAAAATCAGAATAAAGATTGTTTACATTCTTTACTTCTTGTTTTTGATGATCCTTATACTTCTTATCCTGTTCCTTAAACGATTCCAATAGCTCTTCATGTGACATTATAAGATTCCTCCTCACAAGGATTTGTCTTTAATAAGAGCTTCTATTATATAAATCTATCGAAAGCTTCCTGCGATATATAGGCGTCTCTTTTTGCATTCTCCCTGCATCACAATTTCATCAAACCAAAAAAAGGAGATTGTAAGCCACAAAATAAATTTGTCAACCTTTTTTTATAAAAAAAAATATTGTAAAATCCTATGATCAAAGAAACTTTTATTCTTGGGTCTTCCACTAAATTTGCGGGTAAGATCTATACGTTTTAGCCTCAGCCTCGGGTTCAAGGATTAACAGGGGCGCCCCTTCCGCCCCGTCGCCATATACGAGTTGCCTCCGGAGAAAAGAGGCAAGAAAAAAGGACGACCTCGCGTGAAGGGAAAAAGGCTCCCCACTCTGAGAGATTTGGCAGAAGACCAGAAGATACCCTGGGAGAAAAAGACGGTTTGTTTCTACGAGCGAAAAATCGAGGTGCTTCTGAAGTCTTTTGTCGTTATCTGGTATAGTGTATCCGGCAGCCGTCCTGTACAAATGGTTATAACGCGTGACCCCACCGGACGAAT
This sequence comes from uncultured Methanosarcinales archaeon, assembly GCA_964464955.1. Classification (GTDB taxonomy): domain Archaea; phylum Nanobdellota; class Nanobdellia; order Woesearchaeales; family WJKL01; genus WJJM01. Next base: position 206 of record CAYXHN010000114.1, on the reverse strand, counting down.
AGAAGACAGGGCATATTTCACTACCTGTGTTGATTTTCAGCCTGGCTCGGCACTGGAGCTGTTCGCCAAACGATGGTCTCAGGAAGTTACCTTATTCCCTGCTACAAAGATTGTTTCTTAAAGAGATAGGTATATTCAAAAATCTTCTTCTCAACCCAACTTTGACAGTTAAATAATTAAGAGTCCTTAGCTTGTTTGAATTTACC
>CAYXHN010000113.1:0-3130 GCA_964464955.1 uncultured Methanosarcinales archaeon | reverse complement strand
CTTAGGAACCTATTTTATTAAAATTTTCAATATTATCCATGGCACTTACTAACCTCGCCAGTTCGTGCAAATCATCAGTTCAGCTAAATTGTTTCTGGTTTTGATAATTGAGCACTCAGCTAATAATCAATATTAGCACCCAAGTCTCTTCCCAGGCGTTAAGAATAGCGAGCAAAGAAGGCGTTAAAGATCAGTATTAGAAAATCCCGGGTGCATGATTTCAGCAGGGAATCTTCAGAGGGTTCAATACTCTTCCATTTATAGCGAATTTTTCAATCCCCAAAATTTGCCAACTATGGTGCAAAGATGGGACGAGCAATAACCCTCAGCAAATTTTTGTTATTGCAGGGCAACTAGTTAACCTAAGATCAAGATTGAATAATGATCACAAGGCAGCTTAGCTGGCTTAGAGATTTGAAGATTATCTTAAGAGATAACCCTATCCTCACCTAAAACTATTTACTATCCATCCAAGTGCTACGATTATGACGATCACAGGGACCCATGGAATCTTGATAGTTATCATTCCCAGATCTCCCAGAAGCCAGATTATTCCTATAACCAGAACAATCACAGCAAATGTCGGGAATCTTCTTCTTGGTGTTATATTTTTCATAAGTTTAAGCCTCTAACGTTTTAATCTTTCCTTAAGCTTTGATATAAGCGGTACAGGAGCAGGATCCTGCTTGTTCATCAAAGAAAGATAATATGATGCAAAATCTCCTACATAGATGGTGCGCAGCATCTTTGCAAGATGGCTCTTGCCTTTTGCCTGCAGCTCAGCAACATTTGTTTGCTCCTTGATAAGCCTCTTTGTAACATCCATCCTTTTCTTTATAGCTATGTTGTCTTTGTTGTTCATTATAAAGACAGGGACAATCTTTTTCCCCTGCTTCTTAAATCCGTTTATCTCATTATGGTTCATCTCAGGAAATACATTGTAGAAAGCCGGCTGTTTTGCATTCTCATTTATCTGGCATTTCATCCTGTAAGCGACCCCCCTCATATCCTCTGAGCCGTAGAAAACAGGTATCTTCTTATCCATCTTCTTTGCAAGCATAAAACCTTCTCTGCTGCATGCCTTTGATACTAATCCTTTTACAGATTCTCTTATGGCTGCGTCCTGATCAGAGATTATGTTTGCTTTGGCCATGGCAACCAATGCAGGTATGAATAGATATCCCATCGCAGCTCTTGGAGGCAGACCTGGAGGGACTATAATAGCATTCTTGTCCTTCTCAGCAAGCGTTCCGCCTGAGGTTATAGAAATTATCTTTGCTTTCTTTTTCTTTGCTTCTTTGTAAGAAGAAAGTGTCTCCTCAGTATTTCCACTGTAGCTTATGATTATGACTAATGTATTATTATCAACAACACCTGGAATTCCGTAATCATTGTGCACATATATTGGAATCTTCTTCTCAAAGGATTTTATCAGATGTCCTGCTATCCCTGATCCCCCCATGCCGCAGACTACAGCATTCTTAAAGCTGCCTTTGACCTTTATTTTTCTCCTGAGCTTATAAGCTTCCTCACACTGGCTTTTGAAACCTTCTAATATCTTCAGCATATTATTGTTTTTATCCACTGATACCGCCCCAATAACTATACTCTAGCACCCTTTCTTTTTAAACCTTTATTGTCACTGCATTATAGCGAATAAAACTTTTTCCACAACTTTTATAAATAAACCCTTTCTCCTGGATAAAAGAGCGATGTGGGCGTAACTTGCCTGAAGCTCAACAACAGATATTCGCGTAAGCGGACTATTGGCGAACCTTGGAGCACAGCAGCAAGGATACGCAAAATAATGGAGGAAACTAAAATGGGAATGTACAAATATGTAAGGGATCTCTGGAAGCACCCAAAGAACAATATGCCGGAAATCTGGCGTGAAAGGCTGATGAAGTGGAGAAGAGAGCCCACAACAGTAAGGATTTCTAAACCTACAAGGATAGACAGAGCAAGATCTTTAGGATATAAAGCAAAAAAAGGATTCATAATCGTAAGGCAGAAAGTAGGCAGAGGAGGCCATGTAAGGCTTTATGATACTCATGGAAGAAAACCCAAGAAGATGAGGAACAGGATGGTCCTTAACAAGTCCTATAAGCAGATAGCAGAAGAACGTGCTAACAGAAAATACCCTAACTGCGAGATCCTTAACAGCTACGAAGTGGCTAAAGACGGAGTCAATCAATGGTATGAGATCATACTTGTTGATACTGCAGCTCCTGAGATAAGGAAAGACAAGGATATAAACTGGATAATCGACAAGCAGCACAAGAGAAGAGTCTATCGTGGATTGACTTCTGCTGCCAAAAAGTCCAGAGGCTTAAGAAACAAAGGAAGAGGAGCAGAGAAATTCAGGCCGTCCAGAAATCAAAACAATTATTGATTTATATTTTTTATTTAAAATTTCAGCAGGGAATCTTCAGAGGGTTCAATACCCTTCCTATTTATGGTGAAATTTTTGTTATTTTATCTCTTATTTTTGCAGCTTTTTCATAGTTTTCAAAATAAACTGCCATGTCCATCTGATTATTTAGATGCATATTCTCATCCATGCTTTCGCTTTCAAGGCTTTCCAAAGAATTGTCTTTTAGCTGGTTCATATCCCCTATAGCAGATTTTATACTTCTTTCAAAAAAAGAAGGTATATCCTCTTCAAGAGCATCGTGATAAAAGGCCTTTGCTCTCTCAGCATATGTTTTTGAAAGAAAAAACCTTTGATCCTCATATTTAGATATCGCTTTTATAACATGATACTCAGCCTCATAGCATTTTATCTTTGCCTTAAGGCCTTCTATAGACTCTTTATCTGTAGAATAGATCTTTTTTAGTCGGCTTATGCCGTTTTTTATAAGATTCTCTGCTTCATTATACTCGCCTTTATCTTTAAGATTCATAGCACTATCTATCACTATTTCAGCCTGCCTGTATTTTGTATCTATGTCTTCCATTTTAAAAAAAGGCCCAAGAGTTGGGGTGTGTGGGGGTAGAACGTCCATCTCTTGGGATAATAATTTATTGTTATTACTATTAGGTAGTAATACTACTATATAAATGTTTCGATTTTATTGCCGTGTGGCATGATTAAATCCGATTAATCTCTATATCCCATGATTTAATTTTG
>CAYXHN010000112.1:0-3219 GCA_964464955.1 uncultured Methanosarcinales archaeon | reverse complement strand
GCTTATCTGGACAATGCTGCTTCCTATAACATTCCCGAGGATAAGTCCTGAGGTTTCTGTCCCTCCCAGCTTGTTTATAGAGCCCACTATAGCTATTATAAATTCAGGAAGGTTTGTCCCTATAGAAAGGATAGTAAGGCCTATGAATACGTTAGAAAGTTTGTAATGCTCTGCAATATCCAATGCTCCTCTCACTACAAGGTGTGTTCCTATGACCAGGCCTATCAATCCAAGCATCAGCAGGCTAAAGTCATGGAACCAGAGAGTCATGTATTGTTACCTTCCAGGTCTGATGGGGTGATCATATGATGGCCCAGCCTGATAAGAAGGGGAGCGATAAGAGTGGTTATTATCGAGAGGATTATCAGGCCTGAGATAATATCGCCTGACAGCAGCCCGAATTCATGAGCTGCAAATGCTGCTGCCAATGATGTTGACAGCTGAGGGATAGATGCAAAACCCATCAGCAGACCTGCTCTGTTCGAATACTTATTTGCCCTTGCCCCCAGCCATCCGCTGACTATCTTGGATATGATCAAGCCAAATACTATCGCCGATATCAGAAGCAGAGAAGACTTCTCATAAAACACAGATATATCCATCTGCAGGCCTATGACCAGAAAAAAAACAGGGATGAACAGGCCGTAGCTCAATGTATGGATCTTTTGCTTAAGCTTTCCTTTTATAGAGTCTGTAAGGATCATACCTGTTATAAAGCCTGCAACTATGGAGTGCAGCCCAAGTATCTCAAAAAGTACGACAATGGCTATAAGGTTCACGAACACGAACCTTAACTCGCTTTCAAAAAGGTCTTTCTTGGTTCTTCCTTTATGGTAAAGCCTGTAAAGTTTCGGGACTATTGTCTTCAAAAGCCAGACTATGCCCAGCAAAAGAGGGATATAAAGATATAATGGGATAAATGTTATAGGGTTAGTGCTCTGAAGGATAAGAGCAAGCAAAAGCAGGCTGGCTATGTCTTGTACCACTGTAGAGGCCATTATAGTCTCTCCAAGCCTTGTTTTTACAAGATCAAAAGACTCCAAAGAAGGGATTATCACGCCTGCTGAAGAAGATACAAAGATAACAGCAAGTATCAGGGTTGAAAGAAGATCGTGGGTAAAATAATAGCCGATAGCTGCTCCAGCTATAAATGGTATAAATCCATTGAACAATGACTGGACAAAGGCTTTATCTTTTATGTCCCTGAAAACGCTTGATTTTATCTCGCTTCCTGCTATGAACATGAGGAATATTACGCCTATGGAGCCAAGAAAATCTGTCACAGGATTTATCCTGGCAAAATCCAATCCATAAGGCCCTATCGCTATGCCTGCGATTATCAAAGCAGTAACATATGGAAGATGAAGCCTCTTGAATATATCTGAGAATATAAGTCCTATGAGGAGTATTATGAAAAATGTTGTAAGTTCTGGCATATTATCACAGCTTGTTTTTTATTTTCTTTATTTTTTTCTTAATTACCTTTTTTAGAGTTTTGGCTTTTTTTGTCTTTGCTGCCTTTTTCCCTGCATCTGATCTTTTCTTCTTGTCTTCTTTTCTTTTTACAGACTGCTTTGCTGTCCTGCTCATAGGGATTATGTACATGACTGCTTTAAGGAATAGGAGCATGGATGCTAACAATATAACAGATGCTAAAAGTGTTGTTAGATCAAGAGGAAATCCTCCTCTTATGACTGATATGACTATGAATGCTGCCACATAAACTGATTTCCAAGAAGATATTGCAAATGCAAATCTTTTTGGAAGTACATGAAAAAAATTAAATGCAAGAAGAGACAATACCCAAAATGCAAGGATCCCTGCTATGATAAATTCCTTTACTGCCTCTGGTCCGGTAGATATCCCAAAGCCATGTTTCTCGAAAAGAAATCTGAAGATTATTATGCATATCCAGAGCAAAGATATAGTATTGCTGAATGCAGAGTTCCAGCCAAGTTCTTCTGAGCGGTGTCTTCCGAAATAAAGGTCGATAAGTACAAGTATGAGTATCAGCGGAAGCACTATCCAGAGCATACTCGGGTCTGTAAATGGTCTTATGAGTATGTTTTTTGCAAGCAAAGATATATCAGCTATATTATTTATCATATTATCATGCCTTTTCTAGCTGCTCCATTGTTTTTCCTGATTTTACAGACTTATCCTTCTTCAGGATATTTATTCTTGCATCTGCCTGCTCATCATCTTTCTTCACGAGAAGCCATTTGTCTTCCCTGAACTTTGTAAGGGCGAAGCCCCCTTTCAGCTTTTTCCCTTTAAGCTCAAAAACAAGATGGCCTTTTGAATACGCCTTCTCCATAGGCACTTCTTTGTCGTCTTCTTCTTTTATGTTCTTATATGCACCCTTATCCCAAAGCATGACTTTTCCTGCGCCATACTGGCCTTCGGGAATCACGCCTTCAAAGCCTGCATAGTCTATAGGGTGGTCTTCTGTCTCTATGGCAAGTCTTTTTTCTTTTGGATCAAGAGAAGGCCCTTTAGGAACTGCCCATGATTTGAGAACACCATCTATCTCAAGCCTGAAGTCATAATGAAGATTTGTTGCGTCATGCTTTTGTACAACAAAAATAGGATTCTTATGCTTTTTCTTCTTTGCTTCAGGCTCTGGTGTCTTAGAAAATTCCCTCTTTTTTTTGTATTTTTTAAGCGACATAGTCAGGCTTATATGCATATGCAAATATTTAAATAGTATTTAAACCTTTGTATGGGAAAAAGAGGTAGGATATGAAACTAAGCGATAAAAAAAAATTTTTTGCATGGTTTATTCTTTTTATATCTCTGCTTCTTGTTATCGGATTATGGAGTTTTGTTCCGTTTATACTTACCGGGCTTATCCTGGCCTATGTGTTCTATCCACTTTTCTGGAGGATCGACAGAAAGATCAGGAACAATTTTGTCTCTGCAGGAATAACAGTGGTTGTTTCGCTTTTGATAGTTGCTGTGCCTATCCTGATAGTATCCACGATACTTGTAGTGCAGTCAGGTGAAGCTGTAAACTATATAGGAGATACAAATATAATCCCCAAGATAACTGAATTTATAAGCGCTCCTGGAAATTTTCAGGATTATCTTGGAGGAGAAGATCTGCAGGCATCTTTGAAAGGCCTTGCAGAAAAAACAATATCATTGGTAACACAATATATTCCATCTCTTATAAATTTCCTGTCTAACTTTATCCTTGGTGTCTTTATCAGCTTTGTA
>CAYXHN010000111.1:0-3269 GCA_964464955.1 uncultured Methanosarcinales archaeon | reverse complement strand
AAAGACCCCCTAATTTATTAGGGGGATAGCCGATTTTCCAGAATAAATGTTATTCAAGCTCTTAATCAGACATTGTCAATAACTCATAACCATTATCAGTCAAAGACCGATAGCATTCTCGCCTTCTTTCACTATGTTCTTCTTCGGGCTTGGGTCACTCGCTCTTGAGCATGCACAAAAACAATTTCTTTGTTTTTGGCATCCTGAAATTATTTAGATTTTCATTACATCTTATTTCACACCTCAAACCGCCAGTGAAACATTTGTGGAATAAAATGTTTTAAGAGACAATGTTGAAGCTCTTTGATATTTTCATAACGCCAAACAATCTTTAACAAAGAGTATATCAGATTACATAAATATTAATAAATCTGCCAGGCATGTTCTTTCATATGCTTATAAAATCTGTAAAGCTTGAGAATATAAGAAGCTATATCGATGAAAATATAGAGTTCCCAGAAGGTTCTGTATTGTTGAGCGGAGATATCGGCTCAGGAAAATCTACGATACTTCTTGCTATAGAGTTTGCTTTGTTCGGGATAAGGAAAAAGTATCTGACAGGGGGCTCCTTGCTAAGAAACGGAGAGAATAAAGGAAGCGTTGAGCTGAACCTTGAGATAGAAGGAAAAGATATTGTGATAAAGAGAATACTGAAAAGAGGGAAGGACAGGATAAAACAGGAGTCAGGATATATCATAATCGATGGGATAAAAAAGCAGGCTACTGCTGTTGAGCTGAAGACAAAGATAATCGAGCTGATGGGCTACCCTAAAGAGCTTGCAGGCCAGACAAAGAACCTTGTTTACAGTTATACGGTCTACACTCCTCAGGAAGAGATGAAAACAATAATAGAAGAAGATGAAGAGCTAAGGGTGGATACATTAAGAAAGGTATTCGGCATAGAGAAATACAACCGGATAAGGAAGAACAGCATAATCCTTGGAAAAGAATTCAGAAAAAAGAGAAGCATATACGAGACAAGGACTGAGAATCTTGAAAAGGTCAAGAAAGAAAAACAGGAAAAGAAAGAAGAGAGGAAGCAGGCTGAAGATATGCTGAAGAAGGCAGAAGCTGAGCTTGAGGAAAAAGGGAAGGAGCTGCAGGAGAAGAGAAAGCTTGTTGGAGAGCTGGAAGAAAAGAAGAGAAAGCTTGACGATATAAACAAGGCTGTAGAGATGGAAGAGATGAGATCCAGGGAAAAGGTAATGCAGGCTCAGGAAGCAGGGGAGAAAAAAGAAGCTGATGAAAAGAAGATAAAAGAGCTGGAGGAAAATCTCTCAGGTCTTAATATGGAAAAGCCTGTCGAGATAAATGAGAAAGAGCTGGAAAAAGAGATAAGGGAAGAGGAGGAAAAAGAGAAAAAGCTCATCAGCCAAAGAAGCTTTTTGAAAGAAAGAGTGAGCTCATCGGCAGAGCAGCTGAAGAATATAGAGAAAGAGCTTTCAGAAAAAGAAGATCTGGTACAGGAGCTTTCAGAAAAAAAACAGGAGCATGGAAAGCTTCATCAGGAGGCTGCATCTAAAAAAGAGACCGAAGAGAAGATGGAATCATCTGAGAAAAAGCTTAGGGATATAAGAGAAGAAAGGCAGGTTCTTGAGGCAAGAAAGAAAGATTCAGAAAAAGACATAGGAGATATGGCACGGCTTGACAACTGTCCAACCTGCCATCAGGAAGTTCCTGAATCACACAAGAGCAGGATAATAAAGCAGGAAAAAGAGAAAAAAGAGAAACTTGAAACTGTGACAGATGATCTCAGAAAACAGGAAGAAATATTGTCAAAAGGGTCTGAAGAACTGAAAGCAAAGATAAGAGATATAGAAGAAAAAGAGAGAAAGATGCAAAGCCTAAGGCTGGAGATAGAGAACATCCAGGAAAAGATAAGGTCTGCAAAAGAGAAGCAGGAGCAGAAGGCAAAGCTCTCTGCTGAGCTAGAGAATTCTGAGAAAAAGCTTTCTGAGATAAAGGATATCGATAATAAAAAGATCCATGAAAAGAAAGCACTGCTGAGGAAACTGCAGCTGTATCTTAATGAGCAGAAAGAAAAAAAATATATAATGAACATGATAGAGGAGAAAAAGAAAAACATCCATGAGCTTGAGCGGCAGAAGGCCGGGCTGAAGAAAGAGATAGGGGATATAAGCACAAGAAAAAGAGAGCTGCAGGAGAAGAAAGACAGGCTCTTTTTTTCTGAAGAGGAATACGCTGCATTGAAAAAAGAGATAGATGAAAAAACAGAGCAGGAAAAGGCTATAAGCACAAGAAAGGCCTATCATGAAAGGGACATAAAAAACATAAAAGAGAACGTAGAGAGATTAGACAGAGAGATAAGCAGTATGCAGGAAGAGAAGAAAAAGCTTATGAAAACAAAAGAGATGCACAGCTGGCTCTCAGGGCATTTCCTCAAACTGATGGACAACATAGAGAAACATGTTTTCCTGAACATATACAATGAGTTCAATTCCCTGTTTGAGCAGTGGTTTAATGTGCTAATAGATGAAGAGACCATGAGTGCAAGGATGAATAAGAGATTTACTCCTGTTGTCGAGCAGAATGGATATGAGATCGAAGTTGCGAACCTTTCAGGAGGGGAGAGGACTGCGGCTGCTTTGGCTTATAGGCTAGCATTGAACAAAGTTGTGAATGACCTGATGTCTGAGATAAAGACAAAAGATCTGATCATATTAGATGAGCCTACTGACGGGTTTTCAAGCGAGCAATTAGACAGGGTGAGAGATGTTCTTGAAGAGATAGGGGTCAAGCAGGCGATAGTTGTCTCGCATGAATCAAAGATAGAAAGCTTTGTTGATAATGTGATAAGGATAAACAAGGACGAGCATGTCAGTGAAGTTGTTTCTTAGTAAGTTATTGATAGTGGAACTGCATAGAGGATTGAATCTTCTGTTTGTTGTCTTAAATAAACATTCGAGCCTGAAAGTGGCAACAGTCGAAGCATAGCTTCTCGGTTCGTTTCTTTATGAGAAATGTATCTCAATCGCAGTAGAGCTTCGGGGTATTACGCCACTTTCCAAGACAGCTCTTTGTTTACAAAGTAAATGAAGTTTACTTGTGCATAAAATTTTCAATTTTATTGCATTACAAACTAGAATTATCATCATTGCAGAGCAACAGGGTATTAGACCCAGTTTGTAATACAACAAGATAGCAGGTGTTTATGAAAGATACAGAAAACTGTTTGCAAAAAAAATAGATATTTATATACTATCCTGAGTTAGGTATACACTTTTTGTAAGCATGTAGTAAATAAGATA
>CAYXHN010000110.1:0-3347 GCA_964464955.1 uncultured Methanosarcinales archaeon | reverse complement strand
GTATAATTTTGATAGTAGCCCCTTGTTTCTTAACTGTGCCTTTATCAAGAACACCCAATGTTAAAATGAAAAAATATGTTTATTCATTTGAAGAAGGAAAAGAAGAGATACAGGATCTTAAAAAAAGAGTAGAAATTCTAGGAGGAAAAGGTGCAAATCTTGCTGAGATGTCAGGATTGGGTGTTCCGGTTCCGCCGGGATTCACGATATCGACAGAAGCGTGCCATGAATTCTCAAAAACAAAGGAATACCCTGAGGGTATGCAGAATCAGGTTGACGAACAGCTAAAGAATCTTGAAGAGAAGATGGGAAAGAAGCTTGGGGACACTGAAGATCCTTTGCTTGTATCCGTAAGGTCAGGAGCTGCAAAATCCATGCCTGGAATGATGGATACTGTCCTTAATCTGGGGCTTAATGATGTCTCTGTAGAAGGACTTTCAAAAAAGACAGGAAATCCAAGATTTGCATGGGATGCATATAGAAGATTCATCCAGATGTTTGGAGATGTTGTTATGGGGATCGCCCATTCCAAATTTGAAGAGGTTCTTGAAGACGTCAAAAATACCAAAGGTGTAGAAAATGACACTGAACTTGACACTGAAGATCTAAAAAATGTTGTAGAAAGATACAAAAAAGTAGTAAAAGAAGCAAAAGGAGAGGACTTTCCTCAGGAACCAAAAGCTCAGTTGCAAAAATCCATCAATGCTGTATTCGGCTCATGGGACAATCCAAGGGCAGTATCATACAGGAGGATAAATGAGATAATCGGATTGCTGGGAACAGCAGTAAATGTGCAGACCATGGTCTTTGGGAACATGGGAGATTCATCAGGAACAGGTGTTGCTTTTACCAGAAATCCATCTACAGGAGAAAGCAAGATATATGGAGAATTCCTTATGAACGCGCAGGGAGAGGATGTTGTTGCAGGTATAAGAACACCTAAACCGATATCTGAACTGGAACCGATAATGCCAGACTGCTATAAACAGTTTATAGAGATTGCCAACAAGCTTGAAGCGCATTACAAGGACATGCAGGACATGGAATTCACTATCCAGGAAGGCTCATTGTTCTTCCTTCAGACAAGAACAGGTAAAAGGACTGCAGCTGCAGCAGTAAAGATAGCTGTGGACATGGTAGATGAAAATCTTATAGATAAGGAAACAGCAGTTACAAGAGTAGAGCCAAATGCTCTTGACCAGCTGCTTCATCCGACTCTTGATCCTATTGCAAAAGAAAAAGCGGAAGTTCTTGCAAAAGGCCTTCCTGCATCTCCGGGAGCAGCTGTCGGCCAGGTCGTCTTTTCAGCAGAGGAAGCAGACAAGCAGGCAAAAGAAGGAAATGATGTTGTACTTGTAAGGATAGAAACATCTCCTGAAGATATAGAGGGTATGCATGCTGCAAAAGGCATCCTTACAGCAAGAGGAGGGATGACTTCGCATGCAGCTGTTGTAGCTAGAGGCATGGGAAAGTGCTGCGTAGCAGGCTGTGGAGATATAAAGATCAATGAAAATGAAAAAGTGTTCGAAGTGGAAGATACAACTGTAAAAGAAGGGGATTACATCTCTTTGGACGGTTCGACAGGCGAGGTTATCCAGGGAGAACTTCCTACAAAGGATCCTGAACTTGCCGGAAGTTTCGAAACGCTCATGGAGTGGGCGGATTCATTAAGAACATTAAAAGTAAGGACAAATGCTGACACTCCAAAAGATGCCTCTAAGGCTATCAAGTTCGGAGCAGAAGGTATAGGCCTTTGCAGGACAGAACATATGTTCTTTGAAGGTGAAAGGATTAAAGCAGTAAGAGAGATGATCCTTTCAGAAGATCTCGAAGGCAGGAAAAAAGCTCTTGATAAGCTTCTTCCATACCAAAAAGAAGATTTTGTGGGGCTGTTCAAAGCTATGGGAGAAAGGCCTGTGACTATAAGGCTTCTTGATCCGCCTCTGCACGAGTTCCTTCCTCAGGAAGAAAAAGACATACAGGAGATAAGTGGTGAACTGGGAGTTTCTGTTGAAAATCTGAAACAGAAGATATCTGATCTGCATGAGTTCAATCCTATGCTTGGCCACAGGGGCTGCAGGCTTGGGATCTCTTATCCTGAGATAACAGAGATGCAGGCAAAAGCTATATGCCATGCAGCTAAAGAGACAGGAGCTATCCCTGAGATAATGATCCCTTTAGTAGGAAATGTAAAGGAATTTGAGAATCAGAAAGCTGTAGTCAAAAAAGCATGTGAAGATATCCTTGCAGATAAGCCTTACAAGATAGGTACGATGATAGAAGTACCAAGAGGGGCACTGACAGCAGAAAAGATTGCAGAACACGCTGATTTCTTCTCATTTGGAACAAATGACCTTACCCAGATGACCTGCGGATTCTCAAGAGACGACGCAGGAAAGTTCCTGAAAGAGTATCAGGAAAAAGGCATCTATGAAAAAGATCCTTTCCAGGCACTGGACCAGGAAGGAGTCGGACAGCTTGTAAAGATCGCTGCAAAGAAAGGAAGAGATGTTAAGCCTGATCTAAAATTAGGGATCTGCGGAGAGCACGGTGGAGAGCCTTCATCCATAGAATTCTGCCACAAGGTAGGGTTGAGCTATGTTTCATGCTCACCTTTCAGGGTTCCGATAGCAAGGCTTGCAGCAGCTCAGGCAGCCATCAACAACAAATAAGAATTTTTATTTTTTTTATTTAATTTTCTTTTTTATAATGTCAGATGATTAGCAGCCCAAAGCATACTCTCATCAGTACAATAAAATAAGTTTTTATACGGTTTTCCGTTTGCATCAAAGACTTCAAGAAAATTCTTATGTTTCTCTATGGCCTTCTCGTATCTCATCTTATAATCTCTTGCTTTTTTCTTATCGATTTTCCCGACTATCTGCACATATAAAGGCCCCATATGCATCCAGACGCAGTCGTGCTCATAATCTCCTGCAAAAAAAGCAACCGCATTCATCTTGTTCTGTCTGAATTTCTTGCAGCTGTACTTAAGAGGAAATGGCTCATCTAGTCCTTCTCTTTGGATTGCATTGATGCATTTCCTCAGCATATCTTTGTCTTTAAAGACACCTGTCCAGAAAGGGAATACATTGCTGTCCCCTGTGACTATTTCTTTCTTTCTTATATCATCGTAAAAATATTCTCCATTCCAGAATTCTTCTTTGATCTTTTTTCTAAGATTATACTTTTTAAACGGATTGTTTAACTTCAGCTTATCCAGCTCCTCAGAAAGCATCGCGACCATTATGTTGTCATAACAGCTGCTCTTTCTTTTTGCCTCATCTTTCATGCTGCTGAAATTGACATCATCCCTTACCAGTCCTTTTTCCTTGTCAAAACAGATG
>CAYXHN010000109.1:0-3462 GCA_964464955.1 uncultured Methanosarcinales archaeon | reverse complement strand
GGATAGCATCAACCTATATACTCTAGAAGTGACAACTAATTTCCGAATTATTCAAGGAGCAGTTATTACCAAAAAGCTTAAATAAAGCAAAAATAAAGTATTTTAAAAAATGAAAAAAAAAGGCAGCATATTGGTGTTTTTTGTAACTCTGATACTTTTATCCTTGACAGCGTGCGAAAGGCAGCCTAGTCCTGAGGCTGACAGGGCTCCAGAAGATGTTTATTACGGAACAGAAGGGCTGGATATGGAGTTTGAAAATGATCTTCCACCATCAAAAATATATGATGAATCTTCACTAAACATCATCGTGGATCTTAGGAACAAGGGAACATATGACCTTTCAGGAGCAAACTGCAGACTTTATCTTTCAGGATATGATCAAAATATAATAAGAGGTATAGATCGTGACAAGGAATGCGGACAGCTTGAGCAGAAAAGCACATATAATCCAGAAGGCGGATTTGATACTCAGGAATTCAATTCAGATATAGTTACGCTTCCGGATTATATGGATTCTATAGACCAGACATTTTTACTTACCTCATGCTATGAATACGAGACTGCTGCATCTCCTGTAGTATGCATAGATCCGAGATTGTATGAGATAACTCCAACAGAAAGGGCATGTGATGTAAGAGATGTCTCTCTTGGGGGAGGCCAGGGAGCTCCTATAGCTGTAACAAATGTTGGAGTGACTATGGCTGGAAAAAACAGGGCAGCTTTCAAGATAAGGGTCTCTAATGTGGGGAGAGGTACTCCTTTCTATTACGGCCAGAGCATATTCAACTGCCCTACAAATCTTATTCCAGAGGATTATAATATTGTTGCTTATGATGTTGAGATGTCTGGAGCAAGCAGGATCAAGTGCTCTCCAACTATGAGGGGAGACCAGCAGATCAAGCTGAACAACGGACAGGGAACGATATACTGCACTTTTGATGTTTCAGGAGATTCTGCTTATACGACTCCTCTAAGGATAACCTTATACTATAATTACATGGACTCAATATCAGAGGAAGTCAGGATAATAAAAACACCGCAATAGATTTAAAGACAAATTTTTAAAAAATTGGAATTCGCAAGAATTTCATTGAAGGAGGAATAAAAAAATGAAATTTTCAAAAGGCCTATTTGGAATCGCATTGCTCTGCATGATTCTTGCAGCTGGATGCGAAGAAGGCGGAGATAGCACAAAAATAGAATCACCATACACCGGAGGAAACAAAGGGCTTATAGCAGAATTCGAGCCTTTTGGCATTGTAGAAAACGGAGTGTATACCATCTACAGTGACGAAACATTCCCTATCCAGATACTTCTAAAAAACAAAGGAGAAGAAGATATATCTCCAGGGAATGTGAAAGTAGAGCTAAAAGGCATCTTTCTTGAAGATTATTCAGGGATAACTGCAGAAGAAATTACAAATGATGATGAGGTAGAGGGAATCTCTGAGGTCAATCCTGAAGGAGGAGAAGAGATAATAAACTTCGGCTCTGATGTTCAGTACACTCCTGATATAAAAGGGGATTTTGTCCCGCAGGATATACTTGCCACATACACTTACAAATATAAGACAAAGACTTCTGTTCCAAAAGCATGTTTTGTAGAGGATTTCAGAGACACTGATTTTTGCGATGTCGACGAGAAAAAGACATCATACTCTTCAGCAGCACCGATACAGGTTACCTCTGTAACAGAACAGCCTGCAGGAGCAGGAAGAGTAAGCCTTGCTTTTGACATATCTAATGTTGGAGGAGGCTCTGCAACCATCCCAGGAGAAGAGTTTAACACAAGATATGATCAGATAATCTATAGGATAGTGCCTTCGGCAGAAGCAGCAAAGTGGGAATGCACTGCAGCAGGAAGAGAAAACTCTGCAAGGTTCTCAGGACGGGAAGCAAGGGTCGTGTGCAAGCTGAAAGAATCTCTTGAAGAAGAAGCAAAGTATACCAAAGAGATCGTACTTGAGATAGACTATGACTATAGGGATGTTATCCAGGAATCTTTAAGAGTCAGAAGCATAGTTGAATAATTCTTTTTTTATTTATTTTTTATTATAACAAATTGAGCCAGCAAAGCCTCTAATTGAACATATTCGTCAGAACCTTCTGTCATCCTAAATTCAATCTCTCCGCATTTATCTATGAGCCATACCTTGTCTCTTCCTTCGATATCCATATCCCATATCTCTTTCTGTATCTGCTTTACCATGTCAAGTCCGCTAAGGCTGTAGGCGAGCATTATGTCAAGGAGCTTGTTTCTTGCATCCTCAAATTTATTGTCTAAAGCCAATTGCAGAACTTCTTTAAGCTCCCTGGGCTTTGCTACAGAAGCCATAGAGAATATAAGCTCATCAGTTATCTCATTATTATCAGCTATAGCTGCACAGCTCTGGAGTATATTCAATACTCTTCTCATGTCGCCCCCAGAAATCGTATATAATGCATCTATGCATTTTTCATCATCATTAAAGTTAAACCCCTTGTCGGGAAGTTCTTTCAAGAAAGCTTCTACTTCATCTTTAGCTAAAGGCATGAATCTAAATACTGCGCATCTTGACTGTATAGGGTCTATGATCTTGGATGAAAAGTTGCATGAAAGTATAAATCTTGTTGTCTGGGTATAATTCTCCATGGTCCTTCTTAATGCCTGCTGCGCCTCTCTTGTCAGAGCATCGCATTCGTCCAGATAGATCAGCTTGAAAGGGACATCCCCTATCGCTCTTGTCCTTGCAAAATCCTTTACCTTGTGCCGGATTATGTCTATGCCTCTTTCGTCTGAAGCGTTAAGTTCAAGAAAATTGTCTCTCCAGCTTTCTCCAAATAATTGCCTTGCTGTGACAAGTGCAAGGGTAGTCTTTCCAACACCAGCAGGACCTGCAAACATGAGATGGGGCATGTTTTTCTTTTTCACAAAAGAACTTACCTTGTTTATTATCTCTTTCTGACCCTTTACCTCTGAAAAACTTTTCGGCCTATATTTCTCAGTCCAGATAGCATACTCTTGTTTCATGGTTCCCTCAATTTAAACAATAAAGAATAAGGATATAGATAAAAAACTTTCTAAACGATGTCTTCCTCGCTTACGACCATAAAATCTCCTATGGCTATAACTGCTGAGAATGGTATAAGGATATTTCCTTCTTTGTCTTTCTCAAGCTCCAGCTTCTCTATATAGCCTGTCGGGCTTGATAGCAATAAGTGGATAAGCTCTCCGCTTCTTGTCTCAAATATGATATCTCCTACTTCTCCAAATCTTTTACCTGATTTGCTTACAACTGTCTTTCCTAATAGTTGTTTTGAATATTTTTTATCTTCTTCAGCCATTTTTAAAGACCCCTCGTTTTGTTAATTTTAAAGTGATAATAAATATTGAATATTTAAGTAATATTTAAACCTTTTCATTTATTCGGCTTCATCCAAAAAATAGATTAACTAGTTAATTCTAAGGAAAATAAAATGGGT
>CAYXHN010000108.1:0-3496 GCA_964464955.1 uncultured Methanosarcinales archaeon | reverse complement strand
AACGCTACGCGGGCAAAGAAATCACCTTTGAGGTCGAGGTCAGTTGCAAGCCTGTTAAGTGAATACATCGAATCATTCGCAAGGCTTTTTAATGTATCATCAGTCTCCTTTTTTTCTTTTCTCTCTTCTTTTTTTATCGCACCGATCTCCTCATCGCTTTCTAAAGCATCAAGCTTTTTCTCTCTTTTATATTCAATCTTCTTCAGCTTATCAGCTATCTGTACAGAATAAAGGATTATGTATCTGGAAAACTCAACTCTCTTGTTTATGAAATCAACAAGGTTCTTAAGATTATCCTGGAATTTACCAAGCTTTTCAAGTATATAAGCATCATAATCCTTGTTTTCTTTTTTTATTATCCTCTTTATAGAATCAGTTGTATCTGATAATTGATCTGTTATCTTCTTTATTATCTCGTCCATGCTTTTTTTTGTCCTTGCTTTCTTCATCAGATGAGATTCTAATGACTTTGCATCCCATACTGTTATAGTGTCCAGTACAAGTTTGTCATTCTTCAAAAGCATAAAATTTTTTGCAGCCAATTCTATATTTTCTTTGACTGTATTGATAAGAACATTAAAATCTGCTTCAATGATTTTTATAAGCTTTTTCAGTTTTTCCTTTGTCTCTTTAGATATATCCTTGTTTTTTGCAAGATTTTTTAAAGCAAGGCTGAAATTTTCTATGACTGCTTTTGGCTCATCTATATCTCTTAAGAGCTGCTCTTCTTCATCTATTGTTATTGTCTTGAATTTTTGAGAGAGATTATCTATAAGTTTATCTTCCTTTTTTATCGATCTGTAAAGCTGTTTTTCTTCAGAAGAAGCTTTTTTTCCCTGGCTTTTCAGTATTGATATCTTGTCGATAAGGCTGTTTCTTTTTTTTATAAGCTCATCAAGCTTGTCAGAATCTCCGACCAGCCTCTTTGCAAGCCTTTGCACTTGTCTGTCCAGCCTTTTGTCCCCTTTTAGTTTGGCGACCCATAACTTGGTAAAATCCTTCATCAAAGAAATAAGAATAATAAATATATATAAACTTATCTATGCCCAAACCAAAATACTAACCTATCTTTCTCTTTCTTATCAAGCCTGCAGAAGCCTGACCTTTCAAACTGGATTGACGATCCGGCTTTTAATTTTCCAGCTTCAGGTTCAGCATACCCTTTTACCTTGGATTTGTCAGGCATCAGTATTTCAGCATCGACTAGATTGCCCTGTGCAGGAAGCCAGTGTATTATGTGCTTCCCTTCTTTCTTGTATCTTGAATGCTCAGTAGAGTCAAAAACAAACTTCTTTCCTTTTTTCACGAGATTAAGACAGTCCATCAGCCTTACCATCTCCCTGTCTTTTATATTATCAAGGTCTTCTTTAGATATATAGAACCTGTCATGGGTCTTGAATACCCTATAGCCTTTTTTCTTGTGCTCAGGATGCTTCAGTAACTTAACTTCCTGCTCAGGAGCCCCCTCAACAACTATCTCAACAGGATCCTTGACAAAAAAATACCTGTCAGTTGAATCATCTATAATCTCTTTGTTAAAATGGTTTAAAGCCTTGAAAAATTCATCCCTATCTACACTCTTGTCAGTCTGCGTAACTCCAACATCTAAAGCGTATTTGATAAAAGCATCAGGCTGATATCCCCTTCTTCTAAGAGCAGATAAGAACGGCAATCTGATATCATCCCATCCTGAATATTTGCCTTCCTCTATCAGCAGTCTCACCTTAGAGCAGCTCATAGGCATACCTTCAAAATTTATCTTTCCTATGAATACAGTCTCAGGAATAGGTTTGCCAAGATAATTATAAAGATATTCCTGTCTTTTTGCATTGTCCATATGGTCTTTGGCCCTCAAAACATGCGTTATTCCAAGTTCAACATCATCGACAAAAACAGCAAGGTTCATCAGAGGCCATACCCTAAACCGAGTTCCCTGCCTTGGATGCTCGTGCTCATTGACCCTCATAAGAGGAAAATCTCTCATAGCAGGATTTGGATGATTGATCTCTGTCTTGAGTCTTAATACAGCTTCCCCTGGCTTATAACTGGAAAACATCTTTGCATATCTTTCTTCATGCTCTTTCTTGTCTAGTCCGCGGCAGGGACAGGCTTTTTTCTTGAATATCAATTCTCTGAACTTATCTGAAGAGCATTCGCAGACATAAGCTTTCCCCATTGAAACTAATTTTTCAGCATAATCATAATACTTTCCCAGATTGTCAGACTGCACAACAACTTTGGATATATTATCCTTAGTAAGCCATTTTCCGTCTTCAGGAAGAAACTCATAAGCAGGCTCATAGATGTTTTCAGGATTAGTATCAGCTATCCTTAATATCAGCTTTCCGTCATATTTCCTTGCATATTCAGAATTCAATGACAATGCATAAGCATGTCCAAGATGCATAGGCCCTGAAGGAGAAGGTTCAAATCTCATCATAATCTTTTTTCCAGCATTCTTCAGCTCTTTCAGGCCTTTTTTCTTTTCAGGCTTTTTCTTAGGAAGTTCTTTTGCATATTTTTCCAGCTCTTTTTTCTGCTTTTCCAGGCCCAGGGAATTGATTTCTTTTACTATAGAATTTATCTCTTTGGAAACCTCTTTCATATTTTCTTTTAAAGAAGGATCTTCTTTCAATACCTTTCCGATAACAGCTCCAGGATTAGCTTTTCCCTCAAACTTTACAGCATTATCCAGTGCATATTTCCTTATCAGTTCTTCCATGATCCAAGAGATAACTGCTTATTATATAAATTTAATTATTTAGATAGATGTTGCTGCCTGGTTCATCATATTCAGGCTCCATACCTATATCTAAAAAAGTCTTGTTAAGAGCGCCCATCACTGTCTTTATGTTAAGATGTGTTACATCAAACTTTTTTGAGAATATTGTTTTACCTCTGAATATATCTTTTACAGAATATCTTGCCCACTCATCATAAGAAGGCATATATCCATCTTCAGGCCTGTTAACCCTCTCCTTGCAGTATTCTCCATGCACAACTAATGCCTTTTTCTCAGGCAGGGCTTTATAAGCGGCCTGCACAAGACCTTCGAATTCTTTAATGCTGCTGCTCAGGCAGTCTGTAATATCTTTTGCATCTTTCATGATAGGTTAATATAAGTATGCATTTAAAAAGCTTTTAGAAAAATAAGAAAATAATCGATCCTATCTGATTGCTATCTTTATATCTTCGCCATGAACTGTTTTTCTTCCGGAATGCTTTGCTATTCTTATAGCCTTCTCTCCGATCTCTAAAGCCATATTCTGGATTATGTCTGCAAATTCTTCAACAGCATCTGCTGAAACTCTTTTTGCTCCTGCATTCATAAGTATCCTTGCTACAGGAGCCTTAGGAATTATCTGTGTTTTTCTTTTTTCAGCCATCTATATCACCTAAAACTAGCAGATAGTAGCTTACTTATAAAGTTTTTGTTTTATAGTAAGTAAAAAGTCTACTTTTTCTTGATTTTTCATGAAATTTAGCTAAAAACGAA
>CAYXHN010000107.1:0-3527 GCA_964464955.1 uncultured Methanosarcinales archaeon | reverse complement strand
CTATCTCTTTTACAGGATGTTTTGAAGGCTTTACTTTTATGTTGTATTCTCCTTCATCTAAAGTTGCTGATCCATCACTTTGCTTTGCTGCTTTTGTCTCTTTGGTCAGGCTGTCCACAAGTTCTATATCTGCATTTACTGTTTTGTTTTTAGCGTCTTTAACTGCAGAAGTTATACTTACTTCTCTTGCTTTTCCAAACTCAAATGCTTCTGTATGTGAGCCTATGATTATCCTAAAACGTTCATCCTGATAGTTATATACTTTTAGTTCTACAGGCTCCTGCTCTGAGGCTACGGTCTTGTCAAGAGTGTAGTTCTTTACCCTTCCTTTTATAAATATCGGAAGGGGCTGGTAATAGTCATGGTGGAATCTGACCGTAAGGGTCCTGGTCTGGTTATCATATCCGGTTGAATCCAGGATAGCATCATATCTTGTGTCTTCCTTTACTTTCTTGTAGGTTATGTTTGTCCTGTTTTCCAAAGGTGTTGTCTCTATAAATGCTGTTTCTCCTTCTGAAGAGTCTACAACTACAGAATACATCCCGTCTATGTCTTTGACATATTCAAAAGCAGATCTGCAGCCCCTCCACTTGTAGCTCCAGTCAGAGCATTTATAGAGCCTGGAGCCTTTTGAGACGATAGTAAGGTTAGCCTGGGAATATGGGACTTTCGACCTGAAAGCATAACTCTGCACAACATTCTCCATCTCAACCTGCTGCTGATCAAGCTCTATGAACTTGCTTGAATCTTTCTGGATAGAAGCTGAACTTATGGTTATATCTTTTAGTGTATGGTCATGGGGAGCAATGTGAATGTCATATTCTCCCTGCAGTATCTTTTCTGTGTTATTGCTTTTTGTTGAGTTAACAAATTCATTTTTTGGAAAGATGCCTATGTCAGAGATTATCTCTTCATCTTCATGGGAGAGTATGCTGAACCTAAACTGGACCGGAACCCTGGTCGTGTTCTTCAGGATATAGCTTATACTGTCTATCTCAAGCATCCCTGAACCTATCTCAAATACAATCTTATAATCTGTCTGGTTCAAGATAGAGGGGAGAGAGCATGTGTCTTTGCATATGTCTTCAAAGCTGGACTCTTTTATCATCGAGGCTTTTTTTGGGTTAAAGACAGCATTTGCTGAGGCGATGATCTTTACCTTCTCATCTTTTATCCTTATCCTTACAGCCCTTTTCTGTTCTCCTGAATATGAAAAATGGATCGGTATATCTGCTTTTGAGGTTCCAACAGGGATCTCTTTTGCAGATGGAAGCTTTAGTATGTATGTTTCTTCATATCCCTCTATATCAAGAAGAAGATATTTCAAGCTTATTGGCTGGTTTTCCTGATTGTCTATTGTCAATGATATTTCTGTTATTGTTCCCCATGAGCCTTTCCAGTCATGGGAAAATGATGCATTGGTTATCTTTACATGCTTGTATGCAGCTATCTCTGTTATGTTCTTAAGCTCGATCGTCTGGTTTTCAGGCTCAATAGTTATGTTTTCTTCAGGTTCTGAGATATTAATCTTTGGAGTATCCTGAGTGATATTTGAAGTGATATTGGCTGTTAAGTTAGCTGCCAGACCAGAGGTGATGTTTGAAGTGATGTTAGTTATATTCTGAGTTATGTTTGCAGTGATGTTGGATGTTATGTTTGCTGAAATATTCTGGGTTACATTAGTGGAAATATTGGATGTTATGTTCTCTGTCAGGTTAAGAGAGACATTCTGTTCTTCTGTGATGTTCATGCTTATATTTTCAGTTATGTTGTCTGTTATGCTGGTATTAGTTATATTTGAGGTTATATCTGTCTCCTCTGTGGTGTTAAGTTCATCTTCTATCTCCTGAGTTATGTTTTCTGTTGTATTGTCCTGAATATCCTGTGTTTCATTGACCTCCTCAACCATATCTGAGCCAGATGATGTCTCTTCTGTGATATTCTCTTCGATCTCCTGTCCTGTCTCTTCAATTGTTTCCTGTGTTTCATTGTCTTCTGGGGTGTTGATATCTTCTTCTATCTCATGTGTTTCATTGTTCTCTGGGTCTGACTCTTCTTCAGATCCTGCTGTCTCTGGTTCGCCCTCATCTGACACCTCATCCTCTTCTTCTGTTCCCTCTTCTGTATCTCCTGTTGGTGCTTCATCTTCCATCTCCTCAGGAAGCTCATCTATAAGGCCTTCTTCTTCCTCAACTTCCCCTTCGATGTTATAGTCTTCTTCAGCTTCTTCTGGCTCTGGCTCTGCTTCGACAAAAAGAGATGTTATTCCTGAAAGGGATTGTTCTCGGATATTTTCATTATCAAAGACAAGATATCTTTCTCCGTCTGCTTCAAGATAGGCCCTGACTGTTCCATTTCCTGAGTATCTTCCTGAAAGCGATAGTGTCTTTAGATGAAACTCCTCAGGATATTTTTCTATCTCAAATTCAAAAGAATCATCAGAACTCATGCTCCAGCTGACATTTTTCTCATAAGAAAGCAAAGAGGAGTCTGCTATGAACAATCCTGTTATTCCTGGAGAAAGGAAATATACAGAAGTCATAAGTATAAGGAAAAGCAGAGAAACTATGAAAAAAGGAGACTTGAGAATTGTCTTTAATGAGTTTTCTTCAGAGGATATTATCCCTTTCAGGTCTTTTGGTCTGAGGCTGCTGCTGAAAGCAGGAGCTGCATTAAGTTCTCTGTCCTTTTTTCTCTTTGTTCTAGGAGGCATTTTTCAATTTCTTTTTAGCTCTTGAATATACTGTCCAGATGGTCCTTTCATCTCTCTTAATGGATTCTCCAAGTACATGAAAAGAGAGGTCATAGTTGTTTTTCAGATAATACACTATTGATTCAAGTATGCTTAATTCTGATCTTAATGCTGAGAATGGAATTGAATATTCTGACTTTGTTATCTTTAAAGGCTCAGGCATCTTTTCATAAGCATGCTTGTATGCCTGCCAGATAGTCCTGCTGTCCCTCAGAAGAAGTTTTGCTATCTTGCTGTTCTCAAGGCCGACATTCTCTTTAAGATATTTGACTATGGTCTCAAGCGGAGAAAGGATATCATTAAATGCTGAACATGGCATCTTAACATCTTCTTCAAGAAGGAAAAGTATGTCTGAGGAGCATATATGGTATTTTTCTTTTATGCTCTTAAGCAGGGCATTGAAAACTTTAAAATCTTCATCTTTTTTAGGATAAGAACTATCTATATCTGAGCTTACTGGTTTTTTTCCTGACAATCCTCTTTTTTCCATAATATGATAAGTGATTATTTCTATTAATGTAAGTATTAATCTATTTAAATGTTTTGATTATTTAAAATTTAATTATGTTTTTGTCAGTATTTTTTTATATTAATGTAAGTTAAATTATTATTTTGTAAGTTTATTGTGTGCTTAAGTAAGTAAAATTATATAATATATTCTTTAAATGTAAGTATAATTGTATAGTATTATATTGATTAAATCTATATTATAATATCTTTATATGTAAGATAAATAAACTTTTTTGTAAGTATATGTAAATAGACATATAAATAA
>CAYXHN010000106.1:0-3549 GCA_964464955.1 uncultured Methanosarcinales archaeon | reverse complement strand
GAGATAATACAGGCAGGTGCGATAGCAAGATTCCATAAGCTTCTTGATAAAGATGTTTTTTTCCAGACAGGAACAGATGAGCATGGAACAAAGATATACCAGTCTGCTAAAAAAGAAGGCAAAGACACTTTAAAGTTTATAGATGAGAATGTAAAGGTATTCAAAGACCTGTACAAGAAACTCAATATCAGCCATGACCAGTTTATAAGGACAACAGATGAGAAGCTTCATTATCCCGGAGCTATAAAACTATGGGAAGAGCTTGTCAAATCAGGAGACATCTACAAGAAGAAATATTCAGGCCTTTACTGTGTAGGATGCGAAGCTTTCAAGACAGAAAAGGAGCTTGAAAAGGGAAAATGCCCTGAACATCCTACAAGAGATATAGAGATAATAGAAGAAGAAAACTATTTTTTCAAGTTATCAAAATACAAGGAACAGGTCATAACAGCTATAGAAAAAGATGAATACAAAGTTATCCCTGAGATAAGAAAGAATGAGATACTGTCTTTTTTAAGGACAGCAAAAGACATCTCATTCTCAAGGCCTAAATCCACTCTGCCATGGGGCATCCCTGTGCCTGGAGACAAGGAACAGGTCATGTATGTCTGGTGCGATGCTTTGAGCAATTATATAACCGGAGCAGGTTATGGAAGAGAAGAAGATACTTTTGCAAAACTCTGGCCTGCAGACTGCCATGTAATAGGAAAAGATATACTGAGATTCCATGCAGCTTTCTGGCCTGCGATGCTTATTTCAGCAGGAGTTCCTCTGCCAAAAGAGCTTTTTGTCCACGGTTTTGTCCTTGCTAAAGGCGGGGCAAAGATGAGCAAGTCAGAAGGAAACGTGATAGAGCCTTTCTCCCAGCTAGACACTTTTGGAGTTGAGCCATACGGTTATTATCTTCTTGAATCAACGCCTTTCGGGGGAGACGGAGAATACTCAGAAGAATTCATACTCAAGAGGATAAACTCAGAGATAGTAGGAAACTTCTCAAACTTCTGCTATAGGATACTCTCATTCACAGAAAAGAATTATGATTCAGAGTTCAAAGATATCGATGAAGACAAGATAATAAAAAAGATATCTCCTAAGTTTGAAGAGATAAAGAAAGCCTATGAAAACTATGACTTCAAGAAAGCTCTTGAAAATATATTAGCTGTCTCAGCCTTGGGAAACTCATACTTCCAGGAAAAAGAGCCGTGGAAAGATATCGAAGCATCCCAGGAAGTGCTGGGAACATGCATAAACATAGCAAAGAACCTATCCATATTATTGCAGCCGATAATGCCTGAAGCATGTGAAAAACTTCAGAAACAATTAAATCTTAAAGACCTGAAATGGAAAGATCTTAACTTTGAGTTGAAGAATCACAGGATAGGCAAGCCTGAGATACTTTTCAAGAAGATTAAATGATTCAATATGATTTTGAAATACTCTTTGTTAAAAGCAAACTAAATTTCAATACTATCCATGACACTCAATTCTTTAATAGTTTTAAACAGCAGCTTAAAATTCAATCCTATTTATGGCACTCACAGCTTCGCTGTTCGTGCACAGTCTCACTCCGCAGCTAAGCAGAGTTCTAGCCCTGTTTTTAACCGGCTGCAATCTCAGTCAAGCTAATTGAGCATTCAGCTAAATTCAACTTAGCACCCACCGCCTTTGCTTCAGCGCTATAGTGTGTGCGAACGTAGTGAGCACACTTACAGATAAAGATTTTTAGATTACTATATCAAAACAGCTCAGCTAACTTAAAGATTAAGATTGAAACATTAAATAATCCTAAAAAAAGAATCATTATAGCAATGCAACCTATTAACCGAAAAATTATCATTCTTGAATCATTATAGCAATGCATTTAATCGAAATAAACTATTCATAAGCAGCCATGGACTCACATGCTGTTCTTATATGCTTATTCACAACCTTGCTGCATAAGGTATAATCCTCATTCTCGACTATAAAATGAGTATAGCAGTTATCCCTTTCTGCATCAAACACTATATCTTCGCAGTATCTATAGTTGTTTGTCTGTTTTGCTACTGTTGTCAGGCAGATATCTTTGTAATTTCCTGTGAAATCATTGCAGAACCTTACTGCATTCTTAGGATCAGGGCTTGACTTCTGCTGGGCAATCTCTATAACCTCTCCCAAAGAATATTCGCTTCCTGTAACATAATAATCTCCAGGCTTTTCTGTCGGTTCAGGGGGATCAGGAGTTGGCTCTGGAACATCCGGACCTTCAAAAGGGCAGTCAATACTGCAGGTCTCATAGCTTTCCTCTTTCTCGCATATATTATTTCCGCAGCAGGGCACAATCGGATTGTGCTCGCATTCATAATCTGTCTCTGCATTACAGATATCTTCAGTACATGGATCATTATCATCACAGGAAGCAGGGCATCTTTTTTCTGGCTCTGGACCAGGTTCAGGCTCTACAACAGTCTCCTGGATATCAAACTGAACCTGAGATGAGGCTGATCTGCTGTCATAAAAAGCAGTTGTCCTCAGGTTGTATCTTCCTGCGCTGGCTGAAACAGGAACCTTTATCCTGCTTACCTTTGAGATCCTTGTCTCTATACCTACATCCTCTTCTTTGGAGGTTATCATCCTTCCTGAACTGTCTCTTATCTCGTGAAGAAGCGTAATATCATATCTTTTTGTATTGCCCATGCTTATAGACTGCACATTAAACTCTATAGTATCTCTAGGGTAGATATCCTCAGATATCATCGCGATCTCCAGATCAAGCAATTGCTCAGGAGCAGAAGGCCCCATGTTGATGATTACAAGCGTGACTACAACTATGATAAGCAATAAACCTATAATTCCTGCCGCAATCCCCAGAGGGAATCCTTTTCGAGCAGCTTTCTTCACAGCAGCATCTACAGCAGAAGCATCATAACCATATCTCAGAAGATGGGCTCTTATAGAATTAATATCATACCCTGCATTAATCTGCTGTCTTACATAATCCACAAGCCTTTTATCGACCATAATCCACCCCTTTTCCAATAAGACATCTTCTATCTATATAAATGTTTTTAATTGTAAATTCTATCTTTGGCTCCACTGTTCAACTACCCCCAAAATATATTTATATGCGGTTATCTTTCTTATAACTTATGGATAAAGATACCTTGGAACTTATAAAGATTGGAGAAGGTCATAATCTTGAATTTAAACAGGGGTTGAACAGCTCTATTGGCAGAGATATCTGCGCTTTTGCTAACTCTTTTGGAGGAAAGATATTATTAGGGATTAAAGATGATGGGGATATTCAGGGTATTGAATTGTCAAACTCAGAGAAAGCAAGAATTCAGGATATTGCTCGCAATATGAATCCCAGCCCGGAACTAAATATAAAAATATCAGGAGAGATAGTTGTCATAGATGTTCCTGAAGGAAATAAAAAGCCATATTCAGTAAACGGACATTTTTTTATCAGAACAGGGGCAGTTTCCCAGCAGTTAAAAAGAGACGAGATAAGGTGCCGTGTGGCATGATTAAATCCGATTAATCTCTATATCCCATGATTTAATTTTG
>CAYXHN010000105.1:0-3566 GCA_964464955.1 uncultured Methanosarcinales archaeon | reverse complement strand
TCTTTTTTATAGTAAATTATTTAAACGACTGATTTTTCTTTTATTTCAATGGATATAAAGAAAGTTGCTGAAGGATTGCACCCTCTGGAAAGAAAAATATTGCCCCATCTAGATGATAAGATGCTTTTCAAAAAGCTTGTTGAAAAGTCAGGGATGAAAGAAGTAGAGGTCATGAGGGCATTACAGTGGCTTTCCAACAAAAAAGCAGTTTCTATAGATGAGACCATCCAGGAGGTTGCAGATCTGGATTCTAACGGAAAGCAATATAAGAAAGATGGTCTGCCAGAGAGAAGGTTTTTGGAGGCTGTAAAAGATTCTGAGAAAAGTGCTGACCAGCTGGGACTGGAGAAGGAAGAGATAAACGTATGCATAGGCTCTTTGAAAAAAAAAGCAGCTATACTGATAAATAAGGAAGAGGGAAGATTAAGTTTCAGCATAACCCCTGCAGGGAAAAAACTTCTTGAAAAGCCAAGCTTAGAAGAGAAATTTCTGAGCAGGGATTTTCCTGTTGTAGTAAAGGACCTAAAGGAAGAAGAAAGGCAGGCTTTTGAGAATCTTGATTCAAGAAAAGGCTTGCTGAAAAAAAGGCTTGTAAAGACAAGGACAATAAATCTGACAGATATCGGCAGGAAGATCATAGATACAGGTATAGAGTCAGATGTTGCAGAAAGGCTGACTCCTGAGATGCTCAAAGACGGATCATGGAGAGACAAGAAATTCAGAAGATTTGATGTAAGTATAAATGTTCCAAAGGTTGCTTACGGGAAGAAGCAGAACTACAGACAGTTTTTGGATGAAGTAAGGAAAAATTTTATGTCTCTCGGATTTATGGAGATGGATGGGCCCATAGTTGAAAGCGATTTTTGGGACATGGATGCCCTGTTCATGCCGCAGTTCCATTCAGCAAGAGATATACATGAAGCTTATTATGTGAAGGATCCTGAATTCGCAGATATAGATGAAAAGACAATAAAAAAAGTAAAGGCTGCCCATGAGAACGGAGGAAAGACAGGATCAAAAGGATGGGGCTATAAGTTTGATACATTAAGGACAAAAAGGAACCTGCTAAGGACACAGGGAACAGCATGCTCTGCAAGGATGCTCGCATCTAAAGATCTTAAGATACCTTCAAAATATTTTGCTATGGCCCGGTGTTTCAGGTATGATGTCATAGATGCAACACATCTTCCGGATTTTAATCAGGTAGAAGGGATAGTCGTAGAAGAAGGTCTGGACATCAGGCATCTTTTTGGATTGCTTCAGATGTTTGCAAAGGAATTTGCAGACACAGATGAGATAAAGCTCGTTCCTGCATATTTTCCTTTTACAGAGCCAAGCGTAGAACTGTTTGCAAAACACCCTGATCTTGGATGGATCGAACTGGGTGGAGCAGGGATATTCAGGCCAGAGGTAACAAAGCCTCTTGGAATAGATGTGCCTGTTATTGCATGGGGGCTGGGGATAGACAGGATTGCCATGTTCAAGCTTGGAATAAAAGATATAAGAGACCTATTCAGCCATGACCTTAAGAAATTAAGGGAATCAGGGGTGAATTTATAATGCCAACCATCAGCTTTTCATATGATGATCTGTGCAGTTTAGTCGGAAAGAAGATTCCTATAGAGGAACTAGCAAAGCTTCTCGAGTACGGGAAAGGCGAATTTGAGAGTTATGACGAAGAGACCGATGAGATCACTGTAGGATTCGGAGACACTAACCTGCCATATCTTTGGAGTGTTGAAGGCGTTGCAAGGCTGTTGAGAGGATTGATTGGAAAACAAAAAGGGATTCCAGGGATAGAGATATTCAAGAAATCTGAGCATGTATTGAATGTAGACAAGTCTGTAAAGAATGTGAGGCCTTATATAGCTGCTTTTGTGGCCAGGGGCTGCAGAGTAGATGATCATTCTATCAAACAGATGATAGATCTTCAGGAGAAGTTCTGCGCAGGATACGGAAGAAGAAGAAAGAAAGCAGCTATAGGGATATACAATTACGACGATATAAAATTTCCTCTTGTGTATAAAGCTACAGATCCAGAAAGTGTTAGGTTCACACCTTTGGAGTTCAGAAAAGAGATGACCCAGCAGGAAATACTAGAAGACCACCCCACAGGAAAGGAATATGCATGGATATTGAAAGGCATGCAGAAATACCCTATACTTATGGATACTGATGATGAAGTGTTAAGTTTTCCGCCCATAATAAATTCAGATCATTCAGGAAAGATAGATATAGGAGACGAAAACATTTTCTTTGAGGCTACAGGAGAGGATCTTGATTCTGTGCTTTTGGCTGCAAACATATTTGCACAGGCCCTTTATGAAAGGGGATTCAGGATAGAATCTGTAGATATAAAATATCCTGACAAAAAACAAGACGACATTATAACACCGTTCATGTACAACGAGTCAGTCAAGATACCTTTAAGCCAGGTTAGAGAGATTACAGGCCTTTCTCTAAATGAGAAAGACATGAGGGCTCTTCTAGAAAAGATGCAGTACAATTATGAGAACGGGTCGGTGAAGATTCCAGATTACAGGAGAGATATACTGCATCCCGTAGATGTCATAGAAGACATAGCCATAGCATATGGTTATGACAACATCGAGCTT
Source organism: uncultured Methanosarcinales archaeon (assembly GCA_964464955.1). Classification (GTDB taxonomy): domain Archaea; phylum Nanobdellota; class Nanobdellia; order Woesearchaeales; family WJKL01; genus WJJM01. The sequence goes on along the minus strand of CAYXHN010000105.1, from coordinate 951 downwards.
AAGCATATGGAGAGCTATACAAAAGGCGAAACATTCCCTATAATAGGATTTGCAGACAAGGTAAGAGAGCTTATGATAGGGGCAGGATATCATGAAGCGATGTCTGCTATCCTTTCAAGCAAAGAGATACTTTTTGAAAAGATGAACACTGAAGAATATGGCATCGTCGAACTTAAAGAATATGTTTCTGAAAGGCATTCTGTCGTGAGAAGCTGGATAATGCCTGTTCTTATGGACATGCTTTCAAAGAACAAGAATGTAGAGTACCCGCAGAGAGTATTTGAAGAAGGGCTTGTGTCTGTGAACAAGAAAGGCAGGATAAATGATTATCATAGGATTGCTGCTGTTTCAGCACATGCAGAAGCAGACTATACTGAAGCCAGACAGCTTATGGATTTTATAATGCGGTCTTTCAGAATAAACTATGTGATCGAAGAGACAGAGCATGGAAGCTTTATCCCTGGAAGAGTGGGAAGAGTAATTGTAGATGGAAAAAAAGTAGCATATATCGGAGAATTGAACCCCAAGGTACTAAAGAATTTTGACCTTAATATGCCTGTCTGCGGATTTGAGCTTAATCTGACAGACCTGTTTGAATCTATGGGCAATATCAGGAAATGACCCTATCTTTTCTTAAGAAAGAATTTCATATAATCTATTATCCAGTACCACATAGCTATATTTAATGGGATAGTAGCTGTTGCGACAGTCAGGATAAACAATATAAAAAATAATATTATTACAGGGACAAGGAGTATGATCATCAGGGCATTCCAACCCGCAACAAGATAGATAAGATAAAATACTGATGCGATTATCGCTCCAAGGAATAAGAAGACAAGCAGGACAGCAAAAAATATGATCATAGTTATGATCCCCAGCGCCAGATTTATGACGAGTTTCACAAGCCAGAACTTCAGGAATTCAACAATATTTGCTCTTATCTTTTTC
>CAYXHN010000104.1:0-3603 GCA_964464955.1 uncultured Methanosarcinales archaeon | reverse complement strand
AGAATGTATTTCAGAATTTACGAGCGGTTTAAAACCTGACTTTTTACTTACGATACTCTTTCTGAAAGAGAATGATACTTTTGCTGGTCCCAGATATTCTGAAGATCTCTTAAGGTGCTGTTTATCTTGGCCAGCTTATCTCCTGCAGAAATGTTTTCTTCTTCAAGAAGATATGCAGCTTCCTCAAAATACGACTGCATCGCCTTTAGCTTTTCTGTCCTGTTTGCAAGGCCTGTGAGTGTTTTTTTAAGGTCTGCCTTTAGCCTTCTCTCTTCAGGAGATAAGGTATAATTGACAGTGATAAGAATAGATCTCTTTACAGGATTCTCTGCAGTATGGCAGAAAAAGGACTTTTTGCTTTTGCATGACATATCAAACCTGTACAGCCAGATCCCCTTGCCTGTATCCGGACTTTTTATTGTGAACTTCTTTTTGAAAGGATCTGCAGGGCTCATATCAAAATTTTTCTTATCGACAGTGCTGTTGCTGCTTATGTCTATGAAAGAATAAGAGCATTTGGCTGAACAGAAGGGATTTGTCCTTACTCTTGCATCGAATCCAACTTCTCCCTGCTGTCCATGTGCGAGTGAAAAATGATCCTTATCTGCCTCCAATGTGACTAAGATGTCTTTTCCAAGAAAAAAATCTATGTAAAGCAGCAGTTTTGCTCCTGCCCCTGTCAATATAAAGATAAGAGCAATGATCCCTACAGCAGTTATTATCTTGTGTCTGCTGAAAAATGATGCAGATCTTTTTATCTCTTTTTTGATTGTTTTTTTGTTTTTTTGTTTTTCCATGTTTTTTTGTTTTTAACCCGATACCTCTCCTCAATAATATAGAACAGTGCAGGAGATATCACCATAGTGGTCACACTCATTATTATTATCATAGAGTATACTCCTGAACTGATTATAGCTGCATCAAGCAGGATAGCAGCCAACACGATCTCAACATCTCCTTTTGCTGCAAGGCCAATCCCTCCCATAGCCCTTTGATGTAAAGGGAGCTTTTTTAGTGCTATATTTGCCCCGATCAGATTGCCTATGATGGCAGCTGCTGCCAGCAAAAGGCCCATAAAGATATTCTGGCTTATACCAAGAGTAAAGGCCTCATGACCTGTCCAGACAAAAAGCACAGGGATAAAGAACCCAAACCCTATAAGCCTGAAATCACGGGCAAGGGCATTGACTATGATATCATCAAAAAAATACCTTATAGCTGCTCCTGCGAACAATGCTCCAAGTATAGAGCCTATCCCCAGGACATCAGCAAGATATGCCATCAAAGAAGCTATGATAATCCCTCCGAAGAAAAATGTTATCCTGCTTTCTTTTTCCTTTGTAAGAACCCATGAAAAAAGCGGGAACAGCAGGAGTTTAACAAGAAATATAACTCCCACAAATATTATCCAGTTGAACAGCAGCTGTGAAAGCGAGACCTTCGCTACAATAGGGAGAAAACTAAAAAGAACACCTATCCCTGCAAGCTGGAGTATGTCTGCCACTACACCTGCATTGATAATGTCCTGGCCAAGCCTTTTTTTGAGCATGCCTGTTTCATCAAGCACCATGGCAACAACAGCCTGGGCACTTACTGAAGTACAGACCCCCACAATAAATGATGTAAACAGGTCAAATCCGGCAGCAAAGGAAACCAATGTTCCTGCAGAAAAAGAGGTCATAGTTGTCCAGAGCCCAAGAGATGCGCTTCTTGTTATCTTCTTTTTCATTGACCTCATATTTATCTCTAAACCTACAAAAAAGAACAAAAAAACAATACCCAGATCCTTCAGAAATTCAATAATGTTCCCGGGATCGGTAAGTCCAAGATGAGCTACAAGAAAACCGCCTAAGATATACCCAAGAACTCTGGGAAGCCTGAAAAAGTTGATGAACTCACCTAATATAAATGCAGATGTCAGTATGATTATGAGTGACAATATTGGATCCATCAACTGCCTCTTTTTTGTTTATCAGGCTATAAAATCTATTCATTAATAAATCTTTAGGAAACAAAACCTGCATTATCAAAGATATGAAATGATAAATTAGCTATATGGGATTATAAGGCACCATATAATCATCTTTTGATCAATACAAAGATATATAAATCTCTTTTTGTTAGTTCATCTAAATGACTGAATGGAATACTATATTAGGTGCAATGAGCGGAAAATTTCTGCCTTTGATCAGGACCATATTGATAGTAGTGATTGCTTTTCTTATATTTAACATCGCACTGAGCGCTGTAAAAGGGTATCTTAAGAAAAGAGCCAGTAAAAAAAAGCAGATATCAAACATTGAGATATTCTCAAAAGTCATCAAGTATATCTTTACTATCGTGCTTATCCTGATAGCAATCTTTACCTATGCAGGTTCTTGGACAGGGTTTGGACTGTCTGTGGGATTGTTCTCAGCTGCACTGGGATGGGCTTTGCAGAGGCCGATAACAGGTATTGCTGGCTGGATAATGGTGGTGGTAAAAAGGCCTTTTGAGATAGGAGACAGGATCATAATAGGCAAAGTAAGAGGGGATGTAGAAGATATAAGCCTCACTCATATCTATATAAAAGAGATCGGAGGCATCATAGGCGGAGAGGAAAACTCAGGAAGGATAACAATGGTGCCGAATTCAAAGCTTTTTGAGCAGGATATAACCAACTATACTTTGTCTGATGATTATATGCTTGACCAGGTGGCATTTACTGTCACTTATGAAGGGAATCTTGATAAGGTGATGAATATAGCATTGGATGCAGCAAACAACCAGACAAAAGAATATATTGAAAAGATGGAAAAAAAGCCCTATGTTCTTACATATTTTGGGCCTAACGGCATAAATGTAAAATTGAGATATATGAGCCCTGCAAAAAGGCTGCAGGAATTTTCCAGCAGGATAACGAAAGAGATATTTGACGGCATAAGCAAGACAAAGGATGTTGAGATAGCGTATCCTCATACAGAAGTTCTTCTAAGGCAGAAAGGAAAGCTCAAGAGATAATCCTGAATATTATCAAAAGCATAAAAACTGCATAAAGGCTCAGCAAAACTATGGCTTCTTTTTTCTGTATCTTCCATCTTGTCCTTATGAATGCAACAAAGATTATGCTGACAAGCATTAGAAAAGGGGCAGTATAGTATATTGTTGATTTTATCACATTGATAGGGTTTATCAGGGAAGATACTCCTAATATGAAAGCTATGTTTGATATATTAGAGCCTATGATACCTCCGATAGCTATGTCTCCAAAGCCTTTTTTCACTGCAGAGACAGCCACACCCAGTTCAGGCAAAGAAGTACCTATCGATATGACGGTTATGCCTATTATCGTTTGAGGGATGTTGAGCAATGAAGCAAAGAATATGGATTCTTCAATCAGATAGTTCGCGCCGATGATTATAATGGTGCCTGCCAGGACAAGTATGAATAGATCTTTCATAAGGCCTGCTTTAAAGAGAATCTTTATCTCTTTTTTCTCTCTTGGGGAAATCTTGTTTTTTCTGCTGCTGAAGCCTGCAATTATCCTGCTTCTTATGGTCATGAGGTATCTGAACTTATAGAAGTATCTTATAAAATCTTTGTAATCATATTTTAGTTCTGGCC
>CAYXHN010000103.1:0-3611 GCA_964464955.1 uncultured Methanosarcinales archaeon | reverse complement strand
AGAATGTATTTCAGAATTTACGAGCGGTTTAAAACCTGACTTTTTACTTACGTTTTATATCCTTTCATACTAAGATTAAAGCACAAATAAGCCTTTTTAGAAAAAATATTATCTTATCTCTCTTAGCCACATAAGGCCAATCTTTATCATCAACTTGTTGAATCTATCGCTTATAGAATATGTCTTTTTGTACAGATCATAGTCGATAAGTCCCATTGTCTTCATAGGGGTCAGGATACGGTCATAAAACTGCCTCTTGTTATATGAGACTTTAGGAGCTTCTTTTCTGAAAGGAACCTTTTCTGCTGTAGAATCCACCAGTGTTCCTTCGTGCAGCTTTGTGGCAAACATGCTCATCTCTGTCTTGCCTATGCTGCCATTGTTCTCTTTTATATGTTTTATAAGAAGTTTCCCTACAGTAACCTGCTGCTCTGTAGCAAATATAACCTTAAATACGTCATCCGGTAGATTGTATTGATCAAATAATATTACCATTTCTGTATAACCTCCCCCAATATGTGCAATAAGTTATATTGATATATAAATGTTACTATTTAGTATACTGATTTGGGAATAGTAAAAAATTGAACATTCTTACATATATCCTTCAGAGATATCAGGCATGTCCATATTAGCTTCGCATGGAGTCATCTCTTCTGAACCAACATCAGAGTCTATGGATATAGCTTCCACAAGTGTTATGATTTCATCATCCTCTTTGCGTGTTTTTATATATGATAGAGTTCCACTTTTTGTTGTGCAGCAATTAAGAACTTGGTAGAGATGCATCTATCCTCAATCTCCTGCAATAGAAAACCTTTTTATACTTTACATATTAATAAAAATCCATCAGGGCTGGTAGTTCAGTCTGGTAGAATACACGGCTGGCAGCCGTGGGATCCTGGGTTCAAATCCCGGCCAGTCCATCATGGTAGAGATAGTAGGACACAGGGGAGCCCCAGAATATGCTCCTGAAAATACCACAGCCTCTATAGAAAAAGCGATAAGGCTTGGAGCAGACATGATAGAAGTAGATGTACGGCTTTCAAAAGATAAGATTCCTGTACTTATGCATGACCCCACATTAGATAGGACTGCAAAAAGAAAAGGTTATGTAGAAGACAAGACATTAAAACAGCTAAAAAAGATAACTGTCGATGGAGAGCCTATTCCTTCTTTGGAAGGTGTTATAAAGATAATAAAAAACAAAGGCAGGCTTAACATCCATATCAAGGAGATTCGTGCTGTTGACAGCATCCTTGCACTGATAAAAAAATACGATATCCAGAAAGATGTGCTGCTTTCTTCTTTTTCAGTACAAACATTAAAGAAGATAAAAAAAACATCTCCAGAGCTGAACATTGCACTTATTTTTTCTTCTCCAAAACTTAGATATATAGGGGCTGCAAAAAAGCTTAAACTTCATTCTCTCCATCCCAATTATAATATCCTTACAAAAAGGATGGTGCTAAGGGCCCACAAGAACAATATAAAGATAAATACATGGACCATCCGCACAAGAAGATCTGCATTAAAAAGCAAGTACTATTATAATGTTGACGGTATAATCACAGATGACCCTTTGCTGTACAAAGAGAGAATAAAAAAGACTGCTATAAGAAAACTTATCATGTCACTTAAAGAATTAAGAAGGAAATCAAGATGAACAATCGGATCAGAAGTATAAAAGAAAAGATAATCAGATATTATACAGATAAAGGCCATGGTTTTGACCATACTGAAAGAGTCTATAATCTGGCTGTGAGGATAGCTGAATCTGAAAATGCAAACCTGGATGTAGTAAGGCTCTCAGCTCTGCTTCATGATGTAGCAAGATTCAAAGAGCAAGATGGATCTGGCATATGTCATGCAGAAGAAGGAGCAAAGATGGCAGAAGAGATATTAAAAAAAGAAGGATATGGCCATGAAACCATTAAACATGTCTGCGACTGCATCTTTGCACACAGGTTCAGCAAAGGGCTGGCTCCACAAACAAAAGAAGCTGCAATACTGCAGGATGCAGACAGGCTTGACGCATTAGGGGCCATGATCATCGCAAGGGTCTTTACCAGAGGAGGAAGCAAGGGCAGGCCTCTTTATGATCCAGAAGTCCCTCCTGCCGGCAAATACCCGTCTAAAGATTCAGGAAAAACCTGCTTAAATCATTTTAAGGAAAAGGCTCTTTTATTAAAGCCAGAAAGTTTTAAGACTGCAATGGCAAGAGAGATAGCGAAAGAAAGATATGATTATCTTGTCGCTTTTATCAAAAGGTTTGAAAAAGAATGGAGAGGTGAACTATAATGGAAGAATGTATTTTTTGCAAGATAGTAAAAGGAGATATCCCCTGCAGCAGGATATATGAGGATGATATGTTCCTGGCTTTTCTTGACATATCTCCTATCAACAAAGGCCATGTTCTTTTGATCCCAAAAGAGCATCACAGAGACATATTTGATACTCCTGATGACACTTTAGCAGGGTTTGCAAAAACAGCTAAAAAGATAGCAAAGGCAGTAAAACAGGCGACAGATGCAGACGGCATCAATCTGGGACAGAACAACGGAAAAGCTGCAGGCCAGGAAGTTTCCCACAGCCACATGCACATAATCCCAAGATTTGCTGATGACGGCCTGAAACACTGGCCCGGCGGAAACTATGAAGAAGACGAAGCAGAAAAGTTTGCAGAAAAGATAAAAGATAGGCTTTGATCCTATAATCTTATTTAAGTTTTCGATAGTTTTTTAAATCATCTGGTGATTTAGAATCTTTATTGGCGGTGTAACTCAGTCTGGTTAGAGTGTCACTCTCTATTTTAGAGGACAAGGCTCATAAGGGTTGAGCGATGAGGCATATGCCGATGATTAACCCTCAACCAAAACTGAGAGACGTGGAAGTCGCGTGTTCAAATGTTAAGCTGTGTTTAACAACTAAGAAAATGCAGCTTTCTGAATGTCACGCCACCGCCACTATTTTTCCATTTCTTATTTAAAATTTCAGCAGAGAATTTTCAGAGGATTCGATACCATTTTATTTATAGTGAAATTGCCAATTCTAAAGATTTGCTAACTATAGTGCGAAAATAGGACGAGCAATGATTGCCAGCAAATTTTTCTTGTCTTAATAAAGATGGCGTTCAGTATGGCTTTCAAGAAGTATCCTGGTCTCTTCTTCTCTTTTTTCTTTTGCTGCAGTATATTCCCTGCTCAGTTTGGAGTATATCTCACCTGCTTTCTCTTCTGTGAGTTCCTGCTTTTCAAACCGGTATGCTCCACCCTGATTTACTATCTTTACAAGACCTATGTCAGTTAAAGCTTCTGCTCCCCCAATATCTTCAGAATCTGGATCATCTGCAAGAAAAGCGATATTATTAAGGGTTATAGCTCCAAATTTTCCGTTCTTACATACAGGGCTGTGCTTTTTTTTAGAGAATATCTTTAGGTTATCATCATAATATATCACAGAAGGCATATCTTCTCCCAGATTATATATCTCTTTTGCTTCCATCGGTCCCATAAAAAGACAAGCCAACAGCTTATTTATAAAATTTACTCAAAATCGTATGTGCATAGTCGATAAATAGCATCTTAATTCTTACATTTTTACCCAAATAT
>CAYXHN010000102.1:0-3612 GCA_964464955.1 uncultured Methanosarcinales archaeon | reverse complement strand
CAAGGAAGTTGTGGGAATTTTCTACAGTCAGATCATATACATATTTATATTTCGGATTTATTATCTTCTTTTTCACTATCTTGTCCCAAAAGACATCAGAACCAGAAAGATTGTCGAGTAAATCCGCATTTTCATCTTTTTCCACTAGCCTTGAAACCCTTTTGTGGATATTACTTAGATTATCCCTGCTTATCTCAAATTTATTTAGGAAATAAGCGCTTGTCTTCCTTCCGAAAATCTGTCTTGATTCTAATCCATGCCTGTCTCTTATCTTCTTGATTATATTGCTGACAGAAGGCACAACATCAATATTTGTGTTTTCTTTTGAAGCTGCATTGATTATTTCACTAAGCTTTTTCTTTTTCCGATCAAGACCAAAGCCAATTTTGTCTTTGAATGATATCAGATTGTTTTTCCCTTTTATCTCTAAGGTATATTTTTTGTATCTGCTTTTTATCATTTCATTTGGCTGGGCAGTTCTTTCCCTTAACCTTGAGGTTATGTCATACCTAAGCAGAACAAGCTGGACTTTTTTTGCAAATTCTTTGCTTGTCGTTGTAAGATCGATATAATTTGACCCTTTTACTTTCCTTTTGATCACGCTTCCATCAGTATCAAAAATCCCCATAAGATAAAAAGCCAGTAATCTCTTGGGCATGTTCAGAAGCATGTTGCTCATATCTATCTTGTTAGATTTGGGGGATAATGGAATTCCTAATGAATTTAGCAGTTCAAATACTATATTTGAGCTGAATCTCCATGATTCAGGTCTTTTGTCGCTCTTTCTGCTTGAAAGATTACATTCAACATTAAAAAGTTTTTTCGCTATCTTTTTGAAACTCTTGATTATTGCCTTATCACTGCTGGATATCCTTATCGCAACAGATCGGTCATTTTTAGACAGGTCTCCATCTCCTGCAACCAATCCTGCAAAATACATAAGATCCTCATCAAAAAATTCTGGAACATTTATCTTATGTCCTTTGTATAATGATAGCTTTTCTATAGAAGAACTCACAAAACTAATATCTTTTCCAGCAGCTTTAAGCAGTTTTTTTAAGTCATCCAGATGAATATTTCCTCTTGCTTCTTTGTTTATCCAGTGAAAATATATTTGATTTTCACTGAACCCCATCAGCTTTGCAAACTTTTTCTTATTGATCCTTTTTTTATCTATGGATTCATCTACAAGCTTTTTTACCTTGTTTTTTACTCCATAAACAATAGGGTTGCATTTTTTGATCTGTTCTATAATCAAAGGTACATCCTTGCTGTCTATCCTGACATTTCTTGCAGTTGCGATATAATCTCCTTCCTTTAGCAGATTAGATTTTTTCCATATCAGTTTTCCATCCTTTATGGAAAAAAGTTTTGTGTTTTTTGTCAGGCAGATACTTTTACCCTGTCTTGTTGTTATCTCTACCATGTCTTTAGGAGCATCCAATCTCCAAAACTTTCCTGTCTCTTTTGACTTTATCTTTAGAGATCCATCCAATGTCAATATGTTTTTCTTGGCAGCTCCATCTTTGTTTTTCCAGATTCCAGGAATATATTCTTCTTCATTTCCTTTTAGCTTTTCTTCAACAACATCTTTTATCTTATGCATCCCTCCAGGGTTAGTCATAACTAATGAATCAGGAGACACACACAATCCTGCTCCGGATACCCCTTTTCCTGAAACATATCTTCCTTTTGGCGCTATCTTTTGGATCCTTTTCAGAAGCTGGGATTTACCGCTTCCGGGATCACCTATCAGGAGTATGTGCATATCTCCTCTTGTGACCATCCCGTCTGTCCTTTCCTTATGCAGCCCGCCCATCAACTGAAACAGCAGCGCTTCTTTTACCTTGTCATAGCCGTAGATAGAGGGAGCTATAGACCTTACCAGCTTGCCCTCTATCTTAGGATCTTTAGCCATCTCCATTATCTTTTCCTTTTCTTCTGGAGTTATTACGAGGTCATAGAAATCTTCCTGTACAGATTCTACATAATTTCCTTCGATCATAAGATCGTATCTGGTGCTTTTTGCTCCGGTTCTTAAGACTATAGGAACTTCTTTGATAAACCCGATTATCCTTATCCTGCTCCCTGGATTTGTTCTCCTTTCGCTTATCGGACTTACCAGGTCGTCTCTCAAAAAAACATTTATCCTTTTCGGCTGTTCTCCTCCTTCAAGATGCTCTGGAATCTCCTCAAGAACGATCCCCTGAGCATCAACAAGCTCTTTGCTCAATAATCTGAACTTACCTTTCCTGCCGCAACCGCATTGGCTGGGCTCTTTGAAGCTGCTGTCTAATTGAGGGATAGCTATTATGTTTCCGCAGTTGGGGCATTCGAACCGCGCATATGTGACCTGGGGCCTTACATCTGATTTCTGCCTTACTATCCCCTCTATCCAGAGAAACTCTCCTATATGCCTGCTCCTTATATTCCTTATCAACAATCTTTGATTTTCAGGCAGATTTTTGAAACGTATCCTGAAATTGCCGGGCAGATCATCAAAAACTTCTTTCATAGCAACTTCTGCAGCCTTGATCAGCTCTTCAGGAGATTCTAATAAAAGGTCTGCAAGCTCATGGTCGAACTTTACAAGATCAGAAAAATCTATTACAACAAATTCAACTCCTTTTCTTACTCTTTCAAGTATATCTTTCTTATAATGGCTTTCAAAAAATTCCCCAAATCTTTTTATCTGATCTGCTGCTTCCATACTGCCCCCTTGTATAAATAAGTTTAAATATTCTTCCACCGTGTCTGAACAGTGGCCAGTGATAGATTGCACATAAGTGCAACTCCGGGAACTTCAGTTCCCAAGAGATAAAAAACAAAAAAGAAAAACAATTATCTTGTTTTTACTTTCTTAAGATTCACGATAAGCTTATCCAAAGCTTCATGAACCTCTTTCTCGCTCTTTGTTCCTGTACATACTATCTTTCCGTTGCTGAAAAGCAGGAAAGTAGCTTTAGCTTCAGGAAGCTTGTATACCAGTCCAGGAAACTGCTCAGGCTCATACTCAGTATTAGGCAGCTTCATAGCCAGTATGTTTAGGTTAAGGTCCATGCCTACACTTCCGGATGCTACTATGTTTTGGATGTTTACCTTTGGCTTGATAGTTATCTTTACGTTTATCTTTTTAAGACTCTGGATTATCTTTTTGATGCTTTCTTCTACTTTTGCCATGCTTCTTGCTCCAGTGCATACTATCTTACCTGAACTGAAGATCAATGCAGATGTTTTAGGATCCTTTATCCTTATGACCAATCCTGGAAACTGTTCTGGATTATATTCTGTATTGCTCAGAGTAGCGGCCATCTTCTCCAAAGGGATGTCATGCTCCAAAGAGCTGCTTACCACTATATTTACGACCTTTATCTCCTTTTTTTCAGCTTTTTTTGTCTTTTTATTTGCCATTTTTCAATTTCCTCCAATATTTAGTCTTTAATGTTCAATCAAAGACCACATTGTTGTCTTAAAAACAAAAATATTACTAATCTAACCCCCCACTTATTTTTATTTATAAATGCCTATACTTTATAAATATATGTATTTATAAATGGTTTGAATAATTCGGAAATTAGTTGTCACTTCTAGAGTATATAGGTTGATGCTATC
>CAYXHN010000101.1:0-3714 GCA_964464955.1 uncultured Methanosarcinales archaeon | reverse complement strand
ACAGGTTGATAAGGATGTTAATCCTTATGCGAAGTCAGACTGGGGTTCGAGTCCCCATCCCCTCATTTCTTATTTATTCTAGTTTTTATCGTGGGGCCTAGCGAAGCGTAGGTCTTATAACAGGTTGATAAGGATGTTAATCCTTATGCGAAGTCAGACTGGGGTTCGAGTCCCCATCCCCTCATTTCTTATTTATTCTAGTTTTTATCGTGGGGCCTAGCGAAGCGTAGGTCTTATAACAGGTTGATAAGGATGTTAATCCTTATGCGAAGTCAGACTGGGGTTCGAGTCCCTGTAAAGATATCTCTTTCCCCAAACATTTATATACTCAAATATAAAACTTATTCCATGCCAATAGAAATCTACACAGTAGGAGGATATAATGAGGTTGGAAAGAACTGTACAGCTATCAAAGTAGATGACGAGGTTGTGATCTGCGATATGGGCATCCATCTGGAAAGCTATATCAAATATACTCAGGACGAGGACATAATCAACCTGTCTCCTTCAAAGCTCATGGAAGCAGGAGCCATCCCTAATGTTAGGATAATAAATGACCTAAGAGATAAGGTTAAGGCTATAATCCCTACTCATGCTCATCTTGATCATGTTGGAGCGATCCCTTTTCTTGCAGAAAGATTTGAAAACGCTGAGATCCTTGGCACACCTTACGCTACTCAGGTATTATCGACCATACTTAAAGATGAAAAAATGAGTATCCCCAATAATATAAAGGTTCTCAATCCCAACGCAAAATATCGGATTTCAAAAAATATAAAGATAGAATTCATCAACATGACTCATTCCACGCCTCAGACTGTAATGGTGGCTATCCATACAAAATACGGCACAATACTTTATTCAAATGACTTTAAATTTGACTCTTCACCAGTTCTTGGAAAAAAACCTAATTTTGACAGGCTAAAAGAGATTGGAAAAAAAGGCATACTTGCATTGATATGTGACTCCACTTATGCTCCATTGAAGTCAAAGACGCCGCCCGAATCAGTAGCTAAAGCTATGCTCAAAGAAGTCATGCTTGGAACAGAATCAAAAGGAAAAGCTGTTGTGATGACTACATTTTCATCGCATCTTGCAAGGCTAAAATCTATAATTGAATTCGGAAAAAAGATGGATAGAAAAATACTCCTCATAGGGCGCTCTCTTTCCAAATATGTCTATGCAGGCCAGGATATCAAAATAATAGATTTCTCAAAAGACGCGAAGATATTGAGATTTAAAGATCAGATAAAGAGCAAGCTGAAAAAAGTTAACAAGAACAGGGATAAATATCTCCTGGTTGTTACCGGCCATCAGGGAGAGCCTAAAGCTGTACTTGCGAGGATGGCAAGAGATGAATACCCTTTTAAGTTCAAGAAAGAAGATCAGGTTATTTTTTCCTCATCGGTCATTCCTACAGAGATCAACAAGGAAAACCGGGAAAAGCTTGAGAACACATTAAGAGACAAAGGAGTGAGAATATTCAGAGATGTCCATGTTTCAGGCCATGCTTCCAGAGAAGACCTGAGAGATCTTATAAATATAGTAAGGCCAAAGCATATAATCCCTGCGCATGGGGAGCAGCAGATGACCGAAGCTCTTGCAGATCTTGCAGAAGAGATGGGCTTCAAAGAAAAATTCATACATGTTTCTTATGATGGAAATAAGATAGATATATAAGCCTAAAACACAAAAATTTTTATATTAATTGGATATTTATCATATAAAAGTGGAGGGTACATAAAAATGAAACTTACATTAGCAGAACCAAAATATTTGAAAGATAGTATTTCCATAATCTCCGATCTTGTAACTGAAGCAAGGTTCAGGATAAATAAAGATGCAGTTGAGATGGTCGCAATGGACCCTGCAAACGTAGCCATGGTCGTTTTCAAGCTACTTTCTTCTGCATTCGCAGAATATGATGCTGAAGAAGATACAGAATTGGCAATCAACCTTGGAAACCTCAAACAGATATTGAGAAGGGCAAAGCCCAATGATATGCTGACGATGGAACTCAAGGACAACAAGTTATCTATCCAGCTGAAAAGCAATTCAACAAGAACATTTTCACTCCCTATATTGGATCTTGATGAAAAAGAACAGAAGGTTCCTGATCTGGAATTCCCTGTGTCAATAACAACTTCATCCTCGATACTTAACGACGCTATTGAAGATGTGGACATTGTTGGTGAATCTGTCAGCCTTACAGCTGAGCCAAAGAAGTTCACTGTAAATGCAGAGGGAGATCTTTCAAAAGCAAATATCGAGATTCCTGAAACAGAAGAGACAAAGATAAATGCAGAGAGCAAAGTGAAGTCAAAATATTCTATAGAATATCTTAAAAAGATGATTGCAGGCTCAAAGATAGCAGACCAGGTAACTATCCAGTTTAATAAGGACTATCCTTTAAAGCTTGATTTCAAGGAAGTTGATAGGGTTCTTCTGTCTTTTATCCTGGCTCCAAGAGTAGAAAACGATTGATTTGCAAGATGGAAGAAGAACACCCAAGACCCAAAGAGATCACTATCAGACTTAATCTGAAAACTCTTAAAAAGGCAGGATATGTGTTGATGGTTCTTGTCCTCATGGGGATAGTAACAGCCCAGTTTTTTGAAGTGATTCCGTCAAGATCATCATTTTCTGAAAACACGATAACTGGACAAGCGACAATCAACAATACTTCTAACGAGTCTGATGGAACTGCAAATAGCCCGGAAACAGAAGTTCAGGAAAAAGAAGAAACTGATGAAAAAGAGACAGAACAACAATCTGAAGAGGATTCTCCTGAAGAAGATACAGAAGAGGATAACAGTCTACCCATAACAGGCAAGATAACACTATCCATAGATAAACTCAATATTGCTATAAAGGGAGAGGATTATGCAAGGATAAAATCAGTAAAATTTACTGTAAAAAACCAAAAGTCAGAAAGCATTGCCCCCAAGATAAGCGCACATCTTGCAGGGGACATCTATGATGTAAAAGACCTCAATTTAGAAGAGCTGGAATCTGGAGACAGTATAACAAAAACATCCTCTGACTTAAATTTTGGATATAATGACATTGATCAGGAACACACCCTAAAGATAGAACTTTATGATGAGAATAAAAACCTTCTTGATTCTGTAACAGAATCTTTTGACACTAGATGATCAATTAGGAAAATCAAAATCAAAGATATCTATCTGTTCCTGGCCAGAAACATTGTCAGAACCGGCTGATTCTATACCTTTGAGGTTATATCTAAATAAAAAGAAATTATAGAGAACAAGTTCCCGATATAGTTTATCTATATTCATGCAACTTCTTCTTCCTGTCCTGGTTCTCCTTCTTCTGAATATGATGGTACAGCTGTCTTGCTTATTATCAGTATATCACCTATAGCTTTTACAAGCTGATGAGGCACGATAACGCCTTTGGCTGAACCAAGAACCTTGCTCAGGAAACTGTTTCTTGTCGCTTTTACTTTCCATCCGAATACTTTTGTAGAGGTAAGTATACTTTCTTCTATATCTCCAAAATATTCCCCTGTATCTGTAAATACCTTCATCTCGAAAGTATCAGAAATCTTCTTCATCTTAAGCATATAATATCACCCATATCTATCATTTAATACAAAAGACAAATGCCATTTATATATTTTTCTATTTTAGGGCATAATTGAATAATTCGGAAATTAGTTGTCACTTCTAGAGTATATAGGTTGATGCT
>CAYXHN010000100.1:1317-3725 GCA_964464955.1 uncultured Methanosarcinales archaeon | reverse complement strand
TGCATGGACACCTTCAGCAACACATAACAAATCCCAGATATTCTCATGGACAGAAGGCTCAGATCCAAACGGAGATGCAATCTCTACCTATATATGTATCTCAGCAGATGAAGATGACGATTCCTGCGATGTTATCAGCACAGGCCTGACAGCAGATCCGCAATATGCATTCACTCAATTGGAATCAAACTGGGATTATACATGGGGCAGTGCTTCAAGAAACTATTATGTCAAGCTTACGCCAAATGACGGAACAACCAACGGAACAGCAAACACATCAATTTCATTTACTCTAACTGATGCGATCCCCGCAGTCTCAGGACAGGCCTCTGATGCAGATAATGATGGGGATAAAGATGCAGGAGAGACAATAACATTCTCAATGTCATCACATTCAGATACTGACTCAGAAGATCTTCATAATCTAAGAGTCTGCAAGACAGATTCAATAGAGACAGACGGAACATGCACAGGAGGAGAATACTGCAACGAACACAATTCAACATATTCAGATGATGCTTCTCTTAGCTGCACATATACTTCCCAGGAGTCAGACTCAACATCAAACACAGCATATTTCTTTGTATGCGACTGTCCTCCTAACGATAACTCATGCCCTGGACAATGCTCATCCTCATATTCCCATACTTTCTATGTAAATCATGCACCTTCAGCATCTTCAGTCAACATATCCCCTTCAACCCCTTCATCTTCTCAGGACATTACATGCAGTTACAGCTTCTCAGATTCAGACTCAGATTCAGAAGGCTCTTCAACATTCAGATGGTACAAAGACGGAGCTTTACAGCCTGGCTTGACAACAGCCACTATAGATTCTTCAAATACTGCTGAAGGCGAAGAATGGATCTGTGAGGTGACTCCAAAAGACGAGCATGATCTTGCAGGAACTGCAGAAAACAGCTCTTCAGAGACAGTCACAAACTCTCCTCCGTCAATCTCAGGATTCGAAGTTCAGGACGGGGCTTCAAGCTGGGACTCAGCAGGAATTCCTGACACTCATGACTCCGAGCCTAACCTAAGATGGACAACATCTGACAATGATGAAGATGCAGTAACAACCTATATATGCATAGCAACATCCTCTGGAAACAGGGACTCAAACAACTGCGATGCAAACTACACAACCTCTGATTCAGACAGCATAAGCTCAGTATCAGGATTGTCTTATTCAGGAGCAAGCAGGACATATTATGCAAGATTAACTCCTTATGACGGCACAGAGAACGGAACTCCTTTAGATACAAGCTTCAACCTAATAAACAGCATCCCTTCGATCCCTTCTTCATTATCTCCTTTATCAACACATGACCCAACTCCTACATTATCCTGGACAGCTGCAGATGCAGATGACGGAAGCGATGACCACTGGCCTGCAGATTCTTTAACTTACCATATAAGGGTAGGAACTTCATATGGAGATGGAACTTATGAATCAAATGACAATGCAAACAAGGCAGGAGAGACAGTTGATTCTGCAATACCCTGGGGAACTCCTTCAGGAGATTACGCAAACAATACAGTATATGTATCTATCTGGACAACTGACGGCAACACAGGAGGAGTCTCAGGATCATACAACACAACATTGACATTATATGACTCTCTTCCCGACATAACAGATATATCTATGACAGATAATGGGGGAACCTATTCAAGCTGCACTTCATCTTCATGCGCCTTAACACCTATAGAGCATTCAAACGCAGCAGCCGCTGTAAAAGTAACAGCTGAAGACGCAGACAATGACTGTGATACCTCAAGCACAGCTTACATACATCTTTGTCTTGACACAGGCTCCTGCTTTCCTGCAGAAGCAGATTACAGCTGGCAGCTTGATTCAATAGAAAGATCAGGATCTGAATGCACTTACACTTTCTCTTCAAACAAGACAGACGGCCCTGAATTTTTCCAGGCTCCAAACTCAGATTATAAGCTTTATGCAAATATCTCATCCCAGGCAGGCCAAAGGCTTGCAGATCCAGAGATAGGATCTTCCTGGGAATTCGGCACTGTAAAAGCAGTGGATTATCCTTCAACAGTTACACTGGGAGACGGCTCTCCTGTTCTCGGCCAGTGGAACAACGGAACTTCTCTTGCTGTCATGACCAATTGGGGAAATGATAATCTTGACATCCAGCTGAGCGCTTCAGATCCAACATCTGGTGCAGATACATGGGTACTGAACAATACTGATTTTCAGGTGGATGATGATACATCCTACTTATCAGAACCAGGGCCTATCGCGCCAGTATACCTCAATTCAACACCGAGCACATTCCAGCCAGCATCCGGACTGCAGGTCTGCTCATCAGCATCATGCGACAGCGCTTCCCTGAACGAAACACTTGACACTTACTATCATATAGCTCCCCCTTTAGGACTTGCAG
>CAYXHN010000100.1:0-1307 GCA_964464955.1 uncultured Methanosarcinales archaeon | reverse complement strand
TCAACAATAACAATAACAATATCATAGAGGTAAAAAATGAAAACAAGGATATTTTCAATCATTGTCGGCATCATACTATTGTCCCAGCTTGCTTATGCAGGGGTAACAAACCCTTTGCCTTCAGAGATGCAGCTTCTCGAAGGGGAATCCGGAAGATTCAAGTTCCAGATCCAGGCAATAACAAGTGAACAGGATCTCATATGCGAGCCTTCTTTGGCAGAAGAAACATCTTTAGATATAGATTTTGATCAGAAGATCATAACAGTTTCTGCTGGCTCGATAAAAGAGGCATATGGTACAGTTACAGCTCCCGATAAGATAGGAACATATACTGAAAGTTTCTGCATATCCTGCGAGCCTGTTTCAGATATAGCAGGAACTTCTGTACAGATGGATACATGCGACCTTCCGATCACAGTGGATGTTGTAGGCGAAAAAACAAAGGAGAACATGACTGTAGAGCCTGAAAAGCCTCTGCCCTCTGTATTGATATTGCTTATGGTCGCAGGCATTATAGCTGCTGCGTATATAATCTTCTACATCGTGAAGAAAAAGATAAATAGGCCTTCTAAGCAGTCTGGAAAAAAAGCAAAGAAAGTTACTAAAAGGTCTGTCCGAAAGTCAAAATGAAGTGGCTTTTTTTGATATTGTTCTTGTTGCCTTCTGTTTCAGCATTAACATCTACTGCAAGTGTTGACATCGGGAATTCTCCTGTAGAGATTGAGCTTGTAACAACAGACATAGAAAAAGGCCTGCTGACAGTAAAAACCCGAATCTCTGATGAAAATAGTTTTAAAGATATCAAAAAAGTAGAGGTTCAGATATCAAAAGACAATAAGATTCTAAGAAAGTTCAGCCCTGCTGAGCTTGATTCATCTTCTGGAACAGAAGCTTTATACATATACCAAACAAACATTGAATCTTTTGGATATGGAACCTACAAGGCAGAAGTTAAAGCATATGACCCTGAAACTTCAGAAAAAAGATCTGTAAACTTTGAATATTCTGAGCAGAAAACTCTTCCAACAGGAGCATTCATAGCCTACAACAAAGAGAAAGGCCTGATCAGCAGATTATTTGGATTATTGAGAAGCTTTTTTGATTAGATTTTTTAAAAATCTCTAAAGATCAGCAATATCCCCAAGCCCTGCTTTTATCCATATATCTGAAAGCCTGCCTTTCAATCAGAATTTCTGATCCAAGGTATTTAATCTTAATATTTCTAAATAGCAGATAACAATTCAATCCTATTCATGGCACATTATTTATTTTCTTAATCTTAAAATTTTTCAATCCTATCCATGGCA
>CAYXHN010000099.1:0-4066 GCA_964464955.1 uncultured Methanosarcinales archaeon | reverse complement strand
ATCCTGGCTTAATGTATAGTTCACCTCTATATAAGATGAGTTTTCAGGGTCATCAAAGGGATCAGAATATATTTGAGGATGCCCTCCCCCCCACTCATAATCTCCATAATTGTTGAAATAAACACTGGCCACATTTGTTCCTTCTATAATCTCATCTTCCAGCTCTGAAGCAGAATAATCATAAGAAGGATCAGTCTCAGGACTTCCGTCCCTGTCAAAAGGATCATCATCATTTATGAAAAATATATAATCATAATCTCTTGCCCTTCGCCACCAATTCCATGAATAGAACCAGCCCCAGCCAGTATAATCTCTGACATTTCTTCCTTCTATATGGGCTGTAACAGTGATATCATCTGTATTTTCAGGGACAAAAAAAGGGACAGTGCTCCATGCTCCGCTTTCTCCATTACCTCCTTCATTGCTCACAACATTATCAAAATAATACCTCTCTGAAAAGCTATCATCATAGGATGATACAGTCTCATCTATGGTATAATCTATCCTGAGAAGCATCCCTGGATGGATATGTCCGTTATAACCCAGATTCCTCAGCCTTAATCTAACATTATTCTGCCCTATAGTCAGGCAGCTGCTTATGTCTATGATATCAAAAGTTCCCTCTCCCCCTAAGAAATCTATCTCATCCCTGTTGATCGTGCATGATCCGTTATTTATATTGATCACTTCCCAGTTCGGACCATCATCCTCTATATGCAAAGAGATGTATATCCTTGAGTTGGTTATGTTCATGTTGGAAGGCAGCTCAAAATATTTATCGATTACAGCCTCTCCAGGGTCATCCCAGTCGCCTCCATCCCAGCCGGCACCTTCAGGAGAGAAAGAGATTATCTTTGTGCTTGTCTTCACAAAATTGCTTGCTCTTGCTTTTGAGATGAATCCATTGATAGGTTTTTTCTTCTCTATGCCACTCACTATCTTTTTTGCAGATGATACTGAACTTGGAGGAGGGTTATCTCTTTTGTATATCAGCTCTTTATTTATCCATATCCCAAATCCATATATGTTCGGGATGAGCTCATCTG
This sequence comes from uncultured Methanosarcinales archaeon, assembly GCA_964464955.1. Classification (GTDB taxonomy): domain Archaea; phylum Nanobdellota; class Nanobdellia; order Woesearchaeales; family WJKL01; genus WJJM01. The sequence continues at coordinate 3,020 of CAYXHN010000099.1, read as the reverse complement.
TGATATTCCTAAGAAATTTTTCTGCAAGCCCTGTATCTTCCTCTGCCCAAAACTCTCCTGCCTGCTGCAGTACTGAATTGTTCATCTCAGTTATATTGCCGTTAGTTATCAGCTCATCCACATAGCTGTTGTTCAGCTCATGTATCCTCAATTCACCTAATGAGTTTATTATGTCCTGCGATAGATAATTAAGATGAGATATAGACTGTTCGCTTATATACATAGAAGAAAGTATCATTATCCCTCCAAGAAGGACAGATGCCGCCACCAATGCATCCATCGTGAAAAACATGCCTTTTCTTAATCCCATATATGCACCACCATATTCACCAGCCTTGAATCATATATGACTATTCTTGTGATAGAGACAAGATGATCTGAATTGTTGCCTTTTAAGCCGATACCTTCTGCGCCGTTTATGTCGACCATGCTTCCGTTTACATCTCTCAGGTAAAAATAATAATCATATGGTGTCCTGAATATCTCTCTTGTATCTTCATAGCTCATATCTGCAAATGCATCAAGCTTTTCCTGGACAATCCTCTGGTTTCCGTCAGTGATCCCTATGACCTCTATATTGCTTTGGTTCCAGTCAGAAGGAGAACCTCTACTGATAAGTGAGGAGCTTATGCTTTTTGCTTCCATTATAAGATCATCTGTCTTTTCACCAGGACTGCTGTTTACACCATAGGCGTAGCCATAATATATCATAACAACTATGACAAATATCATAAGCCCTATGATAAAATCTGTATACCATATCTGTGATCTTCTTTTCATTTTAATTAAGATATATTGTACTGTTTGTCTTGTTTATAGTGTTGTTGCCTTTTTGCATCTGTCCTGTTACAGAGGGTATGCTGAAGACAGACTCGTATCCTTCTGTATAAGATATGAGAGTATTGTTGATTATCTCTATGTCATAATCTATAGAGCCGTCAAGCTTCTGGGGGATGCTGAAAGTTCTCTGGTAGCCTTCCTCCACAGTGGATGCGATCACAAGCTCAGAATGGACCATCATCCCCACATCCCTTACAAGGGTCCGCTCTTCTTCGCTTCTTAGTTCATCAAATTCGCTTCTTGTAGAAGCGATGAAAACTGTCATCACCATAAAAGCCAGGCTTACCAAAAACACGAACTCCATAGAAACCTGAGCCTTTCCGGATATGCTTATTCGCTTTCTACCCATACGTGATCTCCTCTTGATTCAACCACTACCTTATATATCCCCGGCTCTGAAGAGACACTGCCGTTTATTGGTACTGGAGAATATTTTACGACTTCATCGAATCCGTTCATCTTGTTGACAAAGAATACTACTTCGTTGTTGCCTATGGTTATAGAATTTATCTTTTTTGGCATGCTGACCCTGAATGATGTCTTTGAGTGTTCTCCCAGATAATAGACTGATTCTGCTGCATCCACTATCTTGGCAGCTATGCTCTCAGCCTCGTTTGATATTATGCTCTCGTTCATCTCAGTAGAATGGGTTGTAAATATGAGTATCATCGGTATAGTGACTGCAGCCACAAAACCCACGATTATCAGATATTCCATGCTGATCTGAGCCTTTGCTCTAAGAATTTTCTTTTCCAACCCTAATAACCTATTGAATAGCTTAAGATCCATCTTCCTCTCTTTTTATTTTCTAATGCTCAGTCCATTTATAAATTTAACCAAAAACATAGTCAGTAGAAAGAAAAAAAGCATTAAATTTAAATATCAATGAGATTCTGCATAAGAAACCTCGAGCAGCCCCGTAGAAGGGCTAAACGCTCTGCGGAATGTAGCGGCCAATCATCTCGGACTCTGGTTTTGGGCTTTCAGCTCAAAAGCGAAATCCGTGGACGGCAGTTCAAATCTGCCCGGGGCTATTTCTTTTTTTTTCGTACTATTGAGCAAAGCGAGATAGTACATGATCTTCGGTTCCAAGGAACGAAACCCTTGGTTCAACCTGACAGGAGCTATTTCTTCCTGAGTATGTTAAGAACTTTTTCTTTTATCTCGTCTCTTGTCCCTCTATAATCATCTGGACTTTTTCCAATAGGGTCATCTATGTCCCAGTATTCAATATCTTTCTCTGAATTCCTCAGATAGTAAGGGCAGTCGTTTTCACTGCAAAGAACATATATCTTATCGCTCTCTTCTATAAGATCAAGGCTGAGTGCAGTGACATCATTATCAGATATGTCTATACCTTCTTCTTTCATCACTTTTATGGCATTCCTTGAAGGTGCCTTATGCCTCTCGGCTGTATAACTAAGTATCCCTGCACTTTTCGCTTTCTTACCTGATCTCTTCAGATGATTGTAATAAGCTTCAGCCATCTGGCTTCTTACAAGATTCCCCAGGCATACAAAAAGTATTTTTCCAGCCATACACAAGAAAAATGATCAATACTATATAAAAATTACTTTTAACACTATTGTAGTCAATCCAAACAAAAAGCTTATATAGCCAAAAAACAATAATGTATAGCATGAAGCTAAACAAAAAATACCAGTTCATATTGTATGCATTAAAAACATATCTTAAAAAACTGAATAAAAAATTTGAAGACAAGCCTCTTGAAGCATCTGTATCAAAGATAGATTTTATCAGGCTTCTGCAGTCATTAAGGATAATAGAAAAATCTCAAAGAGGCCTGTACAAGAATCTGGAGATCCTTGAAAAAAAGAAACTGATAATATATGATAATCGTTTTCTTAAACTGACTGACAAAGGACTAAAGATAACACAACAGAAAGAAAAAGACCTATTCCCTTATTTGAAACTTATAGTCAATCTTGAAAAAGAGAAGATAAGATCCATAAAATCTTCTCAAACATATTTCAAATGATAAGGTTTATAAATTAAATTAAAATCTTATTTCTCATAGCCCTGTAGTGTAGAATAGCCTTGAGCTATGCACAATGGCCAATCATCCAGGATTTTGGGTCCTGGGACCTCGGTTCAAATCCGGGCAGGGCTATTTCTTTTTTTTCGTACTAATTTCTTTTTTTTTCGTACTATTGAGCAAA
>CAYXHN010000098.1:0-4112 GCA_964464955.1 uncultured Methanosarcinales archaeon | reverse complement strand
ATACATTAAAAAGCCTTGCGAATGATTCGATGTATTCACTTAACAGGCTTGCAAAAGCCAAAAAGTATGTTTCAGGAGCGATGGCTGGATTATTGCTGACAATAAGTTCTTCTGCACTACAGGGAGAAGAGATAAAACCGATAAAAGCAGAGAAAAAGCTTTCAGCTTATGCAGACTTAAAGTTAAAGACAGTGAACAGGCCTGTAGTGATGAGAAAAACAGAACTTGATAAGAAATTTGAGAAATTTTTGAAAGAATCCCGCAGTATAGACACAAAATCCTTTTTTAAGGTAAGATCCAAGCTAAAAGAGATTGAAAAACAGCAGCCTGCAGGCCTTGCCAAATTGTTTGAAAGTAATATGGAAAATGGTTTTTTGGCAGGAATAAAACTTGTGTTTTCTTATCAGGCCTCCAAAATGGGGCACATGGTCATGCATGAAGGGTGCCATTATGCCTATGCTACAAGCATGGGTTATGGTTCAGATGTTTATCTTGGATACAATCCTGCAACAGAAAAAGCCAGTTTCATGAGCATATTAAAAGGGACAGGGTTTGCAAGATGGAATACAAACTATAAACTATCTGAAGTTACAGCCCAGCAGGCAAGAAGATTGGAGAAGCATAATTTTATGATATCCACTGCTGGAATTGCCGGCTCAAAGAGAATGTTTGATATACTGCATGAAGGCATGAAAAAAGGGCAGTATGATTCAAGATTTTCAAATATGTTTTCTCTTGTATCTAAGTTTGATTTTCCATATCATGCTTTTGCACATTGGCTTGGCAGCAGATACAATCAAAGCGACATGCATTCCATGTGCAAATATACAGGGATAACACCTGCACAGATGGCTGGATTGGGTGCTTTGGACTTATTGTTAGACATAAGAAAGGTCAAATATAATTTTAAGAGAATTGTAGGGTTGGATTCTGTCTATCCTCAGCCTTATAAGATAGCGGGATTTGAGGTTGATCCAAACGTTGTAGTTGATCCAGATAAAGGGATAGGTTTTGAGCTTAATTTTAAAAGAATTTTTTGATATTTTAGATAATCGCTAAAACCCTTAAATTCTGGCATTTTAGCCGAAATGTTTATATATAATAAAGGATATTTCACATATACCTATATAAATAGGGGGTGAAAATAAAATGTTAGTTGTAAAAGCAAAGATAAAAGAAGCTATTCCTGGCTATAATGCTTCAGGAGAACTTGCAGAAGCTCTTGACAAGAAATGCGAAGAGCTTTTGAAGAAAGCTGCTGAAAGAGCAGAATCAAACGGAAGAAAGACAGTTATGGCTAAGGACTTATAAGTTTTTTATTTTATTTTTTTTATTTTTTTTAGAGGAAACGTTTATATAAGTTGAATTCTATAATATACCTAAATCTGATATAAGAGGTGAAAATATGAAAAAAACAGCAATTTTTGCAATTGTGTTGGTCGTAATGAGTTCTTTTGTTCTTGCTCAGGGAAAAGGAGTACATGATCTGGGAACAGGAATAGAAAACACTGAGATGAAAGAAGCTGCACAGGGAACAGGACAAGATCTTGGTAATGGATCTGCTCCTATCCAGACAGGGATGGGGCCTGAAACAAAAGGCAACCAAACAGGACCTATGATCATGCAAAACAAGACTATGGTGCATGCAGGACTGGCTAATGCTATGCAGAATGTCAGGAATGAGAATGCAAGAGCAGCTCTTCAGAGGAATATGCAAAGATTCCAGGAGAAATATCATGAAAGGCTTAACAAGATGGAAGACCTTGAAGTTGATGAAGTTGATGAAGAGACAGGAGATATAGCTCTGAAAGGAAAAGAGCCTGTAAGATGGTTTGGCTTTATCAAGGGAAAAGCCTCAAAAAGGTTTGAAATTTCCAACGGGAAGGTAAATGAAAAAGCGCCTTGGTATGATTTCCTCTATTCTGAAGAATCTGAATAGGGATTTATTTTTTTTAATTATTCTTAGAATCTTGTCCTGTTAGATAACTGATTTTGATTAATTTTATATACCTGTCCATTATATTTTTTATATGGAAAAGATAGTTACAGGAGACGGAAGCATAACCTTCAGGTCTGATGACTGCGGAGAGCCATATCATTCCAAATCAGGGGCAATGGAGGAGGCATTTAAGAAGTTTGCAGAACCTTCCAACCTTAAGCCAGGAGACATTGTGCTGGATTTTTGCTTTGGCCTGGGCTATAATTCCTTGGCTGCCATCCATCTGGTAGATGGTCTGAAGGTTATCGGATTGGAGAATGATCCAGAGATATTAAAAAAGATATCTTCAGTAGAAGTAGATCCTGGCTTGAAAAAAGATTATCTAAAGATAAAAAATGCTGCCCTAAATCTCAGATATAGGGATGAGGGTGTGGATATCATGATCCTCTTGGGAGATGCAAGAGAAAGTGTCAAAAAGATAGAAGATAAAGTTTCTGCTGTGTTCTTTGATCCTTTTTCTCTTCCCAAATGTCCAGAGATGTGGTCCTTAGAAGTATTTAAAGATGTTTATTGTGTGATGAAAAAAGGCGGAGTTTTAACAACTTATTCTTGTGCAAGAAAGGTTAGAGATAATCTTAGGAAAGCAGGATTTGAAGTAAAAGACGGGCCATGCATAGGCAGAAGAAGCTGTTCCACTATCGCAGTAAAATAATACATCAGTATCTTCTAAAAGATAGAAAGATCAAACTTTTTAGTGCAGAGGTTCTGATCAGATCTTTACCAAAGTTTTTCTGGCAAGGAAGATGATAAATTGGACGTTTCAAAGTTGATCCTGAACCTGCTTTAGAGACGTGATGTTAATTCTTAACAGAAAACTTTATAAATATTGACGTTTGTCAATATATAATATGGATGAGATACTAAAGATTATGAAATCTTTATCTGATGGAACCAGACTAAAGATAGTTGAGTTTCTCCTGGATGGAGAGAAATGCGTCTGCGAGATCTTTCCGCATGTCAAAAGAACGCAATCGACAACATCGATACAATTGGGTAAACTGGAAAAGGCAGGAATATTGAAGTCGAGAAGAGAGGGGAAAAATGTTGTTTATGGTATTAAAGATGAGCTTATGCGCAATAGATTAAAAAAGATTTGGGTGTTTGATAATTAACATGGCAATAGAAAAAATGCGGAAAACAGCTGAAAACAAAGATTTATACAATATATTGATTTCAGCAGCATTGATCATGGGCTTTGTATTTGTTGTTTCAATAGCGATATATTTTATCAAAGATAATTACGGATCATCATGCAGCTGCAGAGTTTCCCTGCCTATAGTTATAGCTATACTTACTTCCCTGGGGGTTTTTGTCGGCATCATAACTTATTATTTTCTTTCAAAATCATTTGCTAAAGAAAAAGAAAAACTCTTTGGAAATGTTGAAAAAACATTGAATTTTTTAGATCAGGAAGAAAAATCCATACTTTCTTCAATAATTGAAAATAAGGGAGAGATCCCTCAAAATAGATTAAGTGACAAGACAAAAATTGATCCAGTAAAACTTCATAGAAGACTATCTGGTCTTGAATCTAAAGGTATAGTTCATAAAGTAAAGAATGGCATGGCAAATAAAATAATTCTTGATGATGATTTTAAAGAAATCTTCTTAAAAAATGACTAAAATGGAGGAAAGATAATATGGTTAAAAACAAAGAAAGTATCTTTAACGATGCTGTCAAAGAGCTTGTCGCTATCGGAGCAGCGATTGGGTCTAATTGTGAGATGTGCTTAAAATATCATTTTAATGAGGCAAGGCAGCTGGGAATATCCAAGGAAGATATATGGTTAGCAGCGGATATTGCATGCAAAGTTAAACAGGCCCCGGCAAACTCAATGCTAAATCTTGCTGAAAAGCTTTGCGATAAGGAATCAACTACTTCAGGCTGCGGATGCAATAGTGCAGAAAAGAATAACAAGTGCTGCTGATTCCTTAAATGGGTTTCGTATCCTGAAGCTTTGCTTCGGTCAATCGTGAATTTTCTGTGCCTAAAAAACTGTCAACCTTTGATAGGCTCTTTGTAGCCATGGTTTTTTCTTTTAGGTATTATTTCAATTCATATCTTGCCTAAAACCTTTTAGCCAAACTCTTTTTGTGCCAGATAACAGCTACA
>CAYXHN010000097.1:0-4149 GCA_964464955.1 uncultured Methanosarcinales archaeon | reverse complement strand
ATAAAGAAAAAAGTTAGAATATAAAGAAGTGTAAACTAAATATCAAATTGAACATCTGCCTTTATTAAACAATAAATTTATATACTAAACCGTCTATATTGTATAATAAGAGTTAATTTTCTATACGAGGTGGAAAAAAATGGTAAAAGCTTATTGTGTTACCTGCAAGGAAAAAGGCGTCGATATGAAAGACCCTGTAATTGAAAAGACTTCAAGAGGAGGATACATCGCAAAAGGTTTGTGCTCTAAATGCGGCAAGACAAAGATGTGCGCGATGATGTCTGAAGACAACGCCAAGAAAGCAATCGAATCCGGAGAAGCAAAGAAAGGATTTTAATCATGTTCCGGTTTTATCCTCAGAATATATTTCTGAGGAGATTTATTTTATTAGCCCATGATAAACATAAAAAAACTTAAAAAAGGAAATTATGTTCTCTATGAAAACGAGCCCTGCATAGTCAAAGACATCATGATAATAGCTTCTTCTGGAACAAAACCAAAGATTATTCTCAGTAGCCTTTTTTCAGAAAAAGAGTTTGAGATAACTGCAGATCTTGATGGGGAATTAAGAGAAGCAGATATAACCAGAAGGTGCGCAACTGTAATCTCAAAAAAGAAGGATAAGCTGGAGATAATAGATTCTGCAACATTTGATACATTTCAGGCAGAGATAGACGATACTCTTCTGGATCAGGCAGATGAGAACGATGAAGTTACTTATATAAAGTTCAATGATTCGACAAAAGTTCTTGAATTAAGGAAATGATAAGAGCATCTTCATTGTTTATAATCGACCATATAAATATTTATAAAAACAAAAAAGAATCTTTTTGCCCATGGAAAAAGGAAAGGTTATCTCTGGAGAGTATGGGAGGATAATTGTCAGGCAGAAATCTGATCAGGATATAGAACTTGGCGAACTTCTTATTGCAGAAAATGATGGTTCTAAGATCCTTACTCAGGTATTCGACCTTCAGTACGGCTCCCAGCTGTCTGAAAAAAATCTTCAGCTGGTTTCAGGATTGAAACTGGAAGAGGAAAACAATCTAGAGATGATGGATCCTGATCTAAGAAATTACACTCTTGCTTTTCTCAAGCCTATGATAGATATCTCTCCAGGAAAGACAAAGATCTGTAAAAAGCTGCCAAAGTTCTTTTCAACAGTAAGGGAGATAAAAAAAGAGGATCTAAAATTTTTAAGGTCTGCATCGAATAATTTTTTTGTAGGCAGCTTAAGGTCTGGCTCAAAAACCATGGATGTTCCTGTTTCGCTTCCAGGAGAAAAAACACTTTCTCACCACATCCTAATACCTGGAACGACTGGAAGAGGAAAATCAGTCCTTATGTCAAACCTTCTTTGGGATTCCTTAGACAAAGATTACTGCGGCATCTTGGTATTGGATCCGCATGATGAATACCATGAAAAACTAAAGAGAAAGAAAAGTGAAAATCTGGTATATTACACTTCAAAAGATGAGCTCGGAGCAAGAAGCCTGAATATAAACCTGAAATCTATAAAACCATATCATTTTGAGGGGGTTGTCAATTTTTCAGATCCCCAGATGCAGGCATTAGGCATATATTACAAGCAATTCGGAGAGAAGTGGATAGAGTCCATACTTCTTGAAAGGCCGCTTCAAGGAAACGTATCATTCAGGGAAGACACCATAGCAGTTGTAAGAAGGAGGTTGCTTCATCTTCTTGGCCTTGAATTTGCAAACAATAAGATAGGCTGCAAAAGCATATTCTCATTCCAGGCAGGAGAGTCCACAGTTTCAGATATCTGTTCTGATCTGAAACAAGGCAAGACAGTGATCACAGATACTTCTTCTTTTTCAGGTACAGTTGAACTCCTTATAGGAAGCCTGATAGCGCATTCTGTATTTAATCAGTACAAACAGATGAAAAATGACGATTCAAAACCTGTAATCTCTATAGTCCTTGAAGAGGCGCCAAGGGTTCTTGGAAAAGAAGTCCTGGAAAAAGGGAGCAATGTATTTGCATCGATAGCAAGAGAAGGAAGAAAGTTTAAGGTTGGACTTATAGCTATAACTCAGCTTCCCTCACTCATCCCAAGAGAGGTTCTGGCAAACATGAACACAAAGATAATCCTGGGGGTTGAGATGAAACCTGAAAGACAGGCTATAATAGAATCTGCAGCCCAGGATCTTTCAGATGACGACAGAAATATAGCTTCTCTTGACAGGGGAGAAGCCATAATATCATCAAATTTTGCAAAATTCGCGATCCCTGTATCTATTCCTTTCTTTGATGAGTTCATAAAGAAAGACATTCCAGAGCAAGACAGTTCTAAAAAAGATTTTTCAGGCATGGATCTAAGCTGAACCATAAATTTTATAAGCTTCTAAATCAAAATAGCATAAAAAGAGCTTAAGACAAAAAAGATGGTGACAGCAAACTTAACAAATGCAACAATGCAGGCTACTCCTGCAGCAAAGATAGCCGATCTTACACTTTCAAGGCTTGTAGAGCTCATAAGAGCTCCTGTAGATCACAGCGAACTTCTCTGGATAGTGATTCCCTTAGCAGCTACGCTTATACTGATGGAATTATATTTTGGAAGATACAAGGATGAAGAGCTTGGCTGGAACACTGCAGTAGGAAACAGTATGGTTCTCATATTTGTAGCCATGGACCTGTTCAGACATCTTTGGGAGCACACTATAGATCCAGATATATTGAATGTGCTTATGACCCACCTTTCAAAATCAGCACTTATAATGTTCCTTGCACTTGGTTCTGCCTGGCTTTTCATAGCAGATTTTTTTCATTTCATTCCAAAAAGCATAGCTTTCATGCTCTCCTCATCTATTCCGATAAAAGTTATAGCTTATGTGACCATTGTCCTGGTCTATACAAACCTGCCTTTTGACTGGGCAACCCTTGCTGCATCTGTAGCATTGTTCCTTCTCTTATTCATAGTATTCAGGCTTGTACAGTTTTTCATCCCAGTATCTATAAGAGAAAAATAAAAAGATATAAAAGAATGCGAATAGGATAATAGAATATGCCTAAAAAAGAAGAATTAGAAAAGCTGACCGGATCTGAGAAAGAATTACTAAGCAGTTTTCAGGGCAGGATAGATGATCTGTATAAGCATGAGCGTTATGTCTATAGGATAGCCCGGCGAATCAAAAGGTTAAGAAAGATACTGGAATCAGATGATAAAGAAAAAGCAGATACTGCTTTTGAAAAGATAAAAGGAAACATAAAGGCATTGAAAAGTGAGATTCTTGAGAAATATGATCTGTTTAAGCAGGAGACCCCGGAAGAAGAGAAATTCATAATGCATGAAAGAAGAAAAAGACAGGATCTTATAGACATCAAGAATTTTCTGATAAAGTCCCGCAACCAGCTGCTGGAAAACAGCCAGATGATAAAAGGAGAGAATACTATTGCAGAAAAAAAGATAAACAGAAGATTAAGAAACCTTAAAAAAGAGATACAGGAAGGAGGCATGAGCATCAATGAAAATATATTTGCACTTATAGAAAAACTGCACGAGTTCAAGAATTCTTTATACAACCTTATATCTTATGAATATGAACTTATCGGTAGCATAGTTGCAATCTATCAAAGCGATATCTCAGCGAATGAAAAAGCAGAGAAACTGGAAGAAATAGAAAACAAGCTAAGGGTCCTGATTACAAACATCAAAAAGCACCTGAGGACAGAAAAACATGACATATACAAACCGTTGATGGAGTTGATAGGGGAAGAAGTAAGCGGGTTGAAAACATTCCAAAGGCTCAAAGAAAAAAAAGGCAGGAACATGATAACACTGAAAGATATTAAAAAAGACATTTATACCATGAGCGATACTTTTGAGATTCTTGAATATGTAACTGCATTGAAGGCAAATAAGCACATATTAGAAAAAGATGCCATTCCCTCTCTGGACAGATATGAATCTATAGCCAGAGAGATAGTTGGAAATATAAGAAAAAAATCTATAAAAGATCCATTAACAGGATTATTTACAAGAAGCCTGATGGATGCGCAGCTGGACAATCTTATCCTTGCATCTCAGGGCAAGGCAAATAAGTTCTCGATTATGATAATCGATATTGACAATTTCAAAACTATAAATGATACCTTCGGCCACCCCACCGGAGATAAAGTGCTCTC
>CAYXHN010000096.1:0-4170 GCA_964464955.1 uncultured Methanosarcinales archaeon | reverse complement strand
CGAACAATGCTCCAAAGCCCAATAAGAATCCCAATAAAATCCAGTTGGAATAATCAACAAAACTTAAGCTCCTGAATATCTCATGGCCATACAGAAGATGTTGGATATAAGTGACAGCTATCCCTGCTAAAACACCAAAAACAAATCCTCTTATTGTCTTATGGCTTCCAAGTATCCTTTTTCCGCCAAGCTTTTTCCCAAGATCAACAGGGATATCGAGAAACTTAAAATGTTTTTTCACTAACACAGGCATCATGTTTGCAAAATAGACAGGCATCATGAGGTAAAGGCATCTTGTCAAAAAAAATAAAGCTTCCTGCATCTATTTCACCTCAAAATCCACTATCACAGGCAGATGGTCTGAAAAATCAGCCTGCAATACCTCGTATTCTTTTACATCTATCTTTTTGGATACAAGAATATAGTCCAGTCTCTTTGAAGGCTTCCATGCAGGCTCGGTATATTTTATCCTGCTGTAATCTATCTTGGCTGTATCTGTAAGATGGGTCTCTTTCATAAGCTTATCCAGCTCATGCAACCCTCCCTCATATTCAATATTATACAGTATAAGCCTTACCATAGCTAAAAAATTGTCATTTTCCTATTTAAATGTGTCGTTTGAAATACCAGAAACTTAGCAAAAACTAAACAATTATCTTAATGCCTTTAAGAGAGAAACTAGATTTAATATTATCATGGTGCTCGTGAGCCAAACCCATTATTGCACAACCTCCGCAGGATCAAGATGAGTTTTGGCTTCAGCCTTTACTTGAACTAAGAACACAGAGACAGAATATCATCAGTAGAATAGTGAGATTAAGAGAGCATCAGAGATAATGGGTTTAGATTATTATCACAGGGCAGATTATCTGACCCAGAGATAATACTTTTTGAATGATCGATATAATGCAAGGTTGATTTTTTATGGTCGGGGTTATCAACAGATCGTAGTAGCATTAGTGCTCATACTTTTTCTCACAAAAGGAGTCACAAATCTCTCAGTTCTTTCTTTAGTGCTGGCATTGATAGTATTAAGGGATGCCATGGGAGTAAGAAGGACAGCAGGAGAAGAGGGAAAGACCATAAACAAGATAATAAGAAGCATCAAGCTTAAGATCCCTGAAAAGCAGTATGCTCTTGGACATACCCCTTCAGAAGTTCTGGTAGGAACCATACTTGGAATAATATCCTCATTGTTTGTCTATTTCTTTATAAGCCTGTAAGAATAGCTTAAGGCAGATACAAGGATAAAGAAAGAAAAAAGCAAAAGCATAATATTATTTGAATATAATATCATCACTGCAAGTATCATAACTTCAGCAAGATTGCATATCCTTCCGAACATTGTCGGGAATTTTACTTTCTTTTTCAGCACAATGATGTATCCTGCAATGTGAATCAGGAAGACTATCCCAAAAAACCAAAGCCAGAAGAAAAGGTCCTGCCTTAGCAGCACTCCAAAAAGCACAAAAGCATAAAGCAGCTTATCTGATATAGGATCAAGAAGCTTTCCTATCCTGGAGCTCTGCTTGTACTTTCTTGCTATATATCCGTCAAATGCATCGCTTAAAACTACAACGATAAACAAGATAAAAGCAAGGTACTGCCTTGAAGATAGTATAAGATAAAATATCAGGGGGGCAAATACAAGCCTTAAAACAGTCAGCAGATTTGGAATATTGATCATCATACCCTGCAGAAGCTGATCAAAGTTTAAATATTTTTGGTTTAGAAAACTCTCTGGAAATTCTGCTTTTAGAGAGATTAAATCCGGTTACACTTAAAAAAACAGATGCTGCAGTTTAGTGATGCAATCTAAGATGATTCCTGCAAGTTTAGAAAAAAAAGAATAAAAAATAAGTGCTTTGAGATAATCTATTATACACAGTCACCTGCAACAGTGTTGCCTGTGATCTCAAAGCCGAATCCAGGTGATGGCATATCTGAAGTAAGCTCTTCTTCACATTCTTGAGGCGTTTCACTGAATCCTGTACAGACTGCATCAAGCAAACTTGATGGATCTCTTCCTGCAGATGCTGTAACTCCGTTGATCACCAGTGTTGGAGAGCCTCCTACCCCATACTTGTCAACTTCTTCTTTGAAGACATTGAATGTAGGGAACTGTCCTTTGTATGTGGACTTGTCCTCGAAATTATCGCTGACCTTATATTTAGCATCGATAATGCCTATACATGTGTTAAGCTTTGTCTTGTCTATGTCAGCTTCTTCAAGGCATCCTTCTGAATCTTCATCCTTAAGGAAGCATTTCAGGTAATCAAGATATTTGTCTTCCTGCTCTTCCTGTATGCAGTACTGCTGAATCTGTTCGTCAAGCTCTTTCTCTCCGTGCATCGCATAGTCGCAGAACTTTATCTTTATGTCAGCCTTGTCTCCCAGGGTTTCCATTACAGGAATCATGCCTTTTTCTATCTGTGTTCCGTAAGGACAGTGAGACATTACAAACAGTTCAACTTCAGGCTTCTCTTTCTTTTCCATGCATTTCCATTCTGAGCTGCAGTCTTCGTCATCGCAGTCTATATCTCCATCTCCGTCATCATCTTTTTCATTGTCGCAGATCTCAGCTTCAGGATCGAATGTAGCTCCTATCTTAAGCAAAAGATAATCTCCTTTTTCTTCAAGATAGTTTTCTATATTGCTGTAGCCTTCTTTGTCTTTTACAGAATCTTTGAAAAGTACTGCAGGCAATGTTGACAGCTCATTTTCATCATATATATCTTTTCCCTGATCTTCGTTATAATCGATCTCTGTGAACTCTGCTTCAGGAAATACTGTCTGGAGTTGAGCCTTTAATCCAGTAGTGTCGCATTCTGCGCATCTTTTATCATTAAGTAGGATTATAGAATCTCCTGTTGTCTGGATAGCTGTGTTGTCTTCTGAACCGACAGATGAGAATCCACCTGTATATATAGATGCAATCAATAATATCAGCAATGCCGCTGACACTGATTTCCAGATAGCTGTCTTTTTTATTTTCATCTTTTTAGGAACTTTAGGTTCCTTGTCTTCTATCAGCTCTTCTTTATGTTCTTCAGCCTGTTCTTTGTTTTCCTGCTGCTCTTTATTATCTTCAGGTTTTTCCTGAACATCTTTATCCTGAAGATTATCTTCAGGTTTTTTTTCATTATTTTCTTGATTATTTTCTTCCATTATAACACCATGAATTGCTAAATCGCAGTCTATTTATAAACATTACGGAAAAAGAATATTTTGTTCATTTTATAGTAGTTATAAAACTTAATAAACTCATTTAGGGGGATTATATATACAGGAGCCAATATGAAATTTGATATCAAAAGAAAACGAAATCCTAATATCGTAAAGTATCCTAATGAGGATTTAAATCTCGCAAGGAGCTTTGCAAAAAGGATGAAAAACGAGTTTGGAGATTTTGTAAAAGCTATCGCTTTATTCGGCTCTGCTGCAAGAAAGACTCCTGTTTCAGGAAAAGGAGATGTAGATGTTCTTGTTGTTGTGGATGACCTTAGCATGCGCATGACAAGAGAAGTCATGGAATCCTATAGGATAATAACAGAGAGGATAATCGGCAATGTAAGCACAAGACTCCATATCACATCTTTGACACTAACTTCTTTCTGGGAGTATGCAAGAGCAGGAGATCCTGTCGCCATAAATATCCTTCGTGACGGAATACCTTTGATAGATATAGGATTTTTTGAGCCTCTTCAGGCTTTGCTTATACAGGGAAGGATAAAACCCACTTTAGAATCAGTCTGGGTTTATTTTGGAAGAGCTCCAAGAACATTGACCAATTCCAAATGGCATATACTGCAGGCGACTCTTGACCTGTATTGGGCTGTGATCGATGCTGCCCACGCTGCTTTGATGCATATAGGCGCTACACCTCCCAGTCCTGAGCATGCTTCTGAGATGCTTGAGAAACATCTTGTGAAAGAGCACAAACTAGAGCATAAATACGCTTTGACCATGCAGAAATTCTATAAGCTGATGAAAGGTATAACCCACAGAGATATAAAAGACATAACCGGCCAGGAGTATGAAAGATATTACAAGGAAGCTGAAGCATTTGTCAATAGGATGCAGAAGTTCATCGAGGGATGAATATTCTGGCTTAAGCTAAATCTAAGGCCATATAATAAAAAATTTGCTGATAATCATTGCTTGTCCTAT
>CAYXHN010000095.1:0-4289 GCA_964464955.1 uncultured Methanosarcinales archaeon | reverse complement strand
TATCCCACAGTTAAAACAGAAGCTAAAGCTGGGACTTAGGAACCTATTTTATTAAGATTCTTGCCTTTAGCCTGCAATAAAGAGCTTGCATGCAGATTGCTCAGATGTCCTTGATCTGAAAGTATCCACTGTTTTAGAAAAGCAGGATAAGGGCCGTTCAAAACCATATCAATATCATGGTTTGATTCAAGCAAAACCCCTTTTAGTTTCGGCAGCATATCTTTAACCTGCTTTGTGACTTTTCCAGTATCAGTAAAAAGACCAAAACTTCCGATAACATACCCGCAGCTTGAAACATTGTGGGAAGTTTCTACAGGCTTCACTTCCAATCCCCTGACTTTAAAACTTTTTTTAACATCAAACTGCTTTGCTTCAACATTTCCGATCTTAGATCTTGATTCAGAATAAACTTCTTTAGAAGCGTAGAGTGGAACACCATATCTTCTGCCCAGTACACCGGCCCCAGAAACATGATCAGAATGTGAATGTGTTATCAGGATTCCGTCTATATCTTCCGGATTCTTCCCCATCCTGTGCATCCTTGACTCTATCTCTCTTCCTGATTTACCTGCATCTATCAGCAGGGAAACATCTTTATCCTCAATAAGACAGCAGTTGCCGTTGCTCCCGGAAGCTATAACACTTATCTCCATATTATCATCTCTTTTTCCAATGATCCAAAGAAACAGCTTACTTATATGTTTTATTGTTGCAGATTAGTCAGTTTTATTATTTTTAAAAAAATCAATAAGCTTTTTCACAGCCCTTTGCCTAAACAAGCATATGTCTCCTGTCTTTTTACTCTCTCCATAAGCCATTTCACTTCCTTCAGGAACAAATATCTTATCATAGCCCCATCCTTTATCGCCTCTTAGAGATTCCGCAACCCTGCCTTCTTCCTCTCCGACAAAGATCACAGGATTTTTTCCAGGCTCGCAGTAAGCGACAGCAACCCTATATGAACATCTTCTGTTAGCTTCTCCTTCCATCAGTTTCAATATTCCCTGGTTTCCAAGCCTCTTGAAAAAATAAGCAGAACTTACTCCGGGAAAACCATTTAAGGCTTCAACAAAGAATCCTCCGTCTTCAAGCACGATAGTTTTTCCAGTATTTTTAGAGACCCTTTCTGCAGCCTCTTTTGTTATCTCTTCAAAAGAATCATGCCTCAATTCAGGATAATCTATATCCAGATGTTCAACTTCGATATCTTCTTTAGAAAGTATCTCTTTATACTCCTTAATCTTATTCTTGTTCCCTGTAACCAGATTTATTTTCATTTCAGCTGCTCAGCGATATCTTAAATATCTTCAGAACCCATGCCTGCAATCCTTTCTATCCTATCTGTACCCTCAACACCTACGATAGAAACATTCATTTCAATCCTCTGCAGACAGTCTTTTCCCGCCCGCAGTTCTTGCACACAAACTTATCATACAATGAGTTTCCGCTCTCCATCACTCCTTTTTTTTCCATGACACTTCCGCATTCTTCACATTCCATCTTATTTTTTGGCTTTCTCAATCTTTATATGGAGCTCTTTCAGCTGCTCTGCAGGAACTTCTGAAGGGCTTCCGTCCATCGGGCATTCAGCTGCCTTGTTTTTTGGAAAAGCCATTACCTCCCTTATGTCATTTATTCTATTCAGCAGAGCGCAAAGCCTGTCAAATCCAAAAGCTATCCCTCCGTGAGGAGGAGCTCCATACTTAAAGCTCTCAAGAAGAAAACCAAATCTTTCTTCAGCCTGCTTGTAATCCATACCTATAACATTCAGCACCTTTTCCTGAATATCCTTCTTATGTATCCTTATCGATCCTCCTCCTAACTCAACTCCGTTTAATACAAGGTCATAAAGATCGCCTGTAACTTTAGAGGGGTCTGTTTCCATAAATCTCATCAGATCTTTTTTAGGCATAGAGAAGATGTGATGCATCGGGACCCATTTTCCTGAATCTTCATCCCGCTCAAAAAGAGGGAAATCAATAACCCAGCAGAACTTAAATTCATTAGTGTCTATAAGTTCCAGATCATGTCCCAGTTTTACTCTCAGCCCGCCTAATATCTCGTTTGTTTTTTTCTCTTCATCTGCTATGAACATCAATGATGATCCTTTCTTGGCTTTTGTCTTCTCCAGCAGTTTCTTCTGGACATCTTCATCGAAAAACTTCACGATATTTGATTCAAGGCCTTTTTCTGTAACTTTCATCCAGGCCATCCCTTTTGCCCCGTTCTTCTGGCAGAAATCTATATAGGCATCAAAATCTTTTCTTGATAACTCCTTTACAGGATTTAGGCATTTTACCTTTTCTGCCTGCTTAAAAACACCAAAATCAGATTCTTTCGCAATATCTGTAACATCTATGATCTCAAGACCGAATCTCAAATCAGGCTTGTCGCTTCCATATCTGTCCATCGCTTCTCTGTAGGTCAAACGTGGAATATCCTTCTCTATATCAATATCAAGAACCTTTTTCCATATATGCCTTATCAGACCTTCGCTTAATTTGAGTATATCCTCCTGCTCGATAAAGCTCATCTCTACATCTATCTGCGTAAACTCTGGCTGGCGATCCTGCCTAAGATCCTCATCTCTCAAGCATCTTGCCAGCTGGTAATACCTGTCCATGCCTGACACCATCAATATCTGTTTGTAAAGCTGAGGGCTTTGAGGAAGTGAATAAAAATCTCCCGGCTTTACTCTTGACGGCACTATATAATCCCTTGCACCCTCTGGCGTGGCCCTTATAAGCAAAGGAGTCTCTATCTCCATGAAATTTTCTTTATTCAAAAATTCTCTTGCAGCCTGTGCAGCCTTGTGCCTTAAAAATATCCTTTTGTTCATGGCAGGCCTTCTTAGATCAAGATATCTGTATTTCAGCCTCATCTCTTCGCTTACTTCCACCCTGTCCTCTATCTCTATTGGAGGGGTCTCAGCATCATTTAATACCACTATAGAATCAACTTCCACCTCTATCTCTCCGGTAGGAAGTTTAGGATTCTCCATTCCTTCTTTTCTTGCGACCACCTTTCCTTTTATCTGAAGAACATCTTCTCTTCTTGATTTGTCAGCAGCAGAAAAAGCCTCTTCTGCTTCAGGATTAAAAACTATCTGTATCAGCCCGTATCTGTCTCTTAGATCGATAAATATCAATCCGCCGTGGTCCCTTCTGCTTTGGTTCCATCCGCATAGTTCTACTTCTTTTCCGATATCTTCTTTTTTTAATTCTCCGCAC
Source organism: uncultured Methanosarcinales archaeon (assembly GCA_964464955.1). GTDB lineage: Archaea > Nanobdellota > Nanobdellia > Woesearchaeales > WJKL01 > WJJM01. The sequence continues at coordinate 1,059 of CAYXHN010000095.1, read as the reverse complement.
GTATGAGTTCTTAGCATAAAAAAACCAATTTCCACTATATTTATAAAATTTACTATAATAATCAAAATTAACTTAGATCCTTGAAAGAAACAGCTGTATGATCGCAGGAGCGCAGCGAATGCCATAGATAGGATTTTTGATTTAAAAGGATTAAAACAAGATGCTAAAACTGATCAATACAGACAAACAGGCAAGAGCAGGAATCTTAAAGACAAAGACGAGGAAAGTAGAGACACCTTTCTTTATGCCTGTAGCTACAAAGACTGCAGTTAAGTTTATAGACAACAAAGAGCTGGAAAAGATAGGCATCCAATGTTTGATCTCAAATGCATTCATCTTATCCCTAAGACCTGGATTAAGATTGATAAAAAAAGCAGGAGGCATACACAAGTTCTCTAATCTTAACACAGCCATCTTCACAGACTCAGGAGGATTCCAGAAGATAAGGGAATCTTTCTTTATGAAATCAACAGATAAAGGAGTTTTTTTCAAGTCACCTTTTGACGGAAAAAAGGATCTTTTGACCCCAAAAAAGCTGATGCACATCCAGAACACCCTGGATTCAGATGTAGCGATGGTCATTGATGATATGCCTCTTCATGATGAATCAAAAACTGCAACAATAAAAGCAGTCCAAAGGACCCATAGATGGGCAGAAGAATGCATAAAATATCATAAGAACAAAAAACAATTGTTATTTGGTATTGCTCAGGGAGGGCTTTATCCGGATTTGAGAGAAGCATCAGCAAAGTTTATCTCAAAGCTTCCATTTGATGGGGTGGCATTTGGAGGGTTGGCTATAGGAGAACCTTCAAGACAGACATATAAGATGATAAACACCCAGGTAAAACATTTTCCGAAAGAAAAGACCAGATACCTCATGGGTGTAGGCTGTCCAAGACAGATAATAAATGCGGTTGAAGCAGGCGCAGACTGTTTTGATTCCACATTCCCTACACAAAATGCAAGACACAACACGATGTTCACATCAAAAGGCAGGCTGGTCACAAGAAAGTTCGCTAACGCTCACTAATTTTTAGCGTTTACACTAACCCAACT
>CAYXHN010000094.1:0-4346 GCA_964464955.1 uncultured Methanosarcinales archaeon | reverse complement strand
AATTTAATGCTTAGCGAAAGCTCTAATTTTTATCTTGAATTATGCCACACGGCATCAAATAAGAAAGATTTTTAAAGGATCGCCGCTAAAAATAAACCATCATGAAAAAAAGAGGTAACAAACAGTTCATAACTCCGCCTTCTTCACTAAAGCGCGTGCTTGCTTATGTGATAGATTTTCTGATATTGAACTTTATAGTACTTCTTCCTCTGGACAGGCTCATCAAGGCAGAATCGATAAGAGATGTTACAGATCTTACCGGTTCTATGGATATTGTCCTGGTCTCGATAACAGCAAGCATAATAACTGTTCTTTATTTCACTTATTTTGAATACAGGATGCAGCAGACCCCTGGGAAAATAGTTACCGGCCAGTTTATTTCAGAACCAAAGCCGTTCTCTACAATATTCTTTTCAAACATAACGCTTCTCATACTCCTGCTGTTCATATTTGATCTTATACATATGGCAGTATCTCCGACCCAGCAGAGATTTATGGAAAAGATTACAAATATACAGGTGGTGGAATCGCATGAAGCCTAAAAAAAGTACATGGGGAAATGTGATAAAGATAATTTTGTTGTTTGTACTGTTAAGTTTTATCGCATCTCTTGCCATATCATCTTTCATATCATCAGAACCGATGGGAAATGTTGCAGTGATAGATATAAAGGGCATGATAACAGCAGATGGCGGAAGCTCTTTCAATCAGGTGATCGCATCATCTACAGACACAATAGAGCTCATAGAAAAAGCAGAGAGCAACCCTTCGATAAAAGCTATACTTTTTGAGATAAACTCTCCGGGAGGTTCTGCAGTAGCTTCAAAAGAGATAGCAGATGCCATAAAGAGAGCAGAAAAACCTACATATGCACTGATCAGGGAAGCAGGAGCATCCGGAGCATACTGGGCAGCTTCAGCTGCAGACAAGTCAATAGCATCGCCTTTGTCAGTCACAGGATCTATTGGAGTGTATTCATCCTATATAGAATTCGCAGGCCTTCTCAAACGATACAACATGAGCTATAACAGGCTTGTATCAGGCGAGTACAAAGATATGGGTGATCCTCTAAAAAAGATGACAGAAGAAGAAAAAAAGATCCTTCAGTCAAAACTTGACACGATACATGAGTATTTTATCCGCGAGATTGCAGCAAACCGGAACATTTCAATAGATCAGGTAAGAGGCCTTGCAACAGGAGAGTTCTATCTGGGTACAGAGGCGCTGGCTTTCGGTCTGATAGATGAGCTTGGAGACAAGAAGACAGCAGAAGAGATGATAAAAAAAGACCTCGGCCTGGATTCAGTTGAGCTTGCTGAATACTCAAAGCAAAAAACCCTTTTTGACATGCTTAGCAGCATCTCCTCTGAACATTCATTCATGATCGGGAAAGGTGTAGGTTCAGCATTAAGCCACGAAGGCCGCAATAACCTTAGGATAACAGTTTAAAATGATGCCGTACAGATTTAAGATATCCTCAGAAGATGCACTATTCAAGACTATAGAAAAGCTTGCTCCTGAGGTCGACAGTTCAATAGAATCCATCAAAAGCCTCAGTTCAGATCTTGAAAAGATTTACAAAAGGATAAAGGACATATATCCTGATCTGTCAAGGCTCAATCTTCAGAAAGTAAAACTCTCAGAAACACCTTCTAGACTGAAAGAGGTCGACAAAAGAAAAGACTATATTGATATAAACTCAGAGTTTCTTGAAAAAACAGAGAATCTCTGCAGGCAGATAGTGGCTGCTGCATATGCGCTGAAAAAGATAATCTCCAACACCAATACTCTCATCTACAGGGAAGATAAGGAGCTTAACAGGCTTGCATCCGGGCTGAAGAAGCTTGATGACCCTGAACTCTCTCAGGAGATACTAAACAAGATAAATTCTGTAAAAGAGGCGATGAAGACCACATCAAGAAGGCTGCTGGAATCTGCAAGAGCCCAGGAGCACGAGCTATTTATCAGATCTTTTGAGAAAAAGCCAGCTTCTCCTTCAGTTTCAGAAAAGATAAAAGAACTGGGCATGGATGCTGGTAGGATAGATGATGCGATAGAAAAATTAAACATAAACAGTATAGATGAGATCACAGAAAAAAGCGAAAAACAGCTCCTAGAATTCAAAAAGATAGAATTGCTTGCAAAGACTGTGATCCCTCGGCTGGACAGTACACTTATAGATATAAAAAACAAGCTTTACATGCTTTCAGACGACACTTCAAAGAAGATAGTATCTCTGCTTGACAAGACAGGATCAAGACTTGAAAAATCAAAAAAACAGATAACATCTCAGACACAGGATCTTTTTGAAAGGATTAGAATATTGTACTGACCTTGATATTTTTGATTAAAATAAAAAAAATAAAATAAATTTTTAGAAATCTATTTCTTCTTCCTTCTTGTTGTTTTCTTTTTAGTTGATTTCTTTTTAGCAGTCTTTTTCTTAGCAGAGGATTTTTTCTTCTTCTTGCCGCCTCTTACCATCTTTGCAGCGCTTACATCTCCTTTTTTGTCAAGGAAATACAGATATCCAGGCTCTTTCTCAACATTGGTTTTTGCAACCACTTCTTTTTTTCCTTTCTTCTTGCCTTTCTTCTTTCCTCTTGCCATCTCTGTTCTGGCTACATTTCCTTTCTTGTCTATAAAATATAGATAACCTTCTTCTCTTTCAACACCAGCTTTTGCAACTTTTTTTGCCATTTTATATTCACCCTTTATTTTTTATTTTTTTTAGATATCAAGACAATCATATGTCTTATCTCGTCTAAATCTCAACTACTATTTAAATGTTTCTTTTTGGTTCTCGTCTAAACGGGCTGGATCTTTGCCTTGAAATATGTTCAAACAAATAACTGTGCCTTTTTGGGCATAGACATAGGAAATATTTAAATAACCCAGAAACAAACTGCATCAAATAATGAAAAAAAAGACGGTGATGCTGATAGTTGCATCTATCCTGCTCAATATCCTACTGGCTGTTGACCTTGCAAGCCCTCAGCCTGTTTACAATGACGATACAGGGATAGGATTAAATGAGTCAGAAGATATTCCTGTCGCTGTCAGAGAAGCGCTTGAAGAATTCCTTGCAGAAAGAAGTTTAGAAAAGCAGCAGGAAAAAGGGCAGGATTATTTTGAATATATTTTTATCTCAGCATGGATCGCAGCTGTCCTTCTTCTTTTGATTGGCCTGATGCTTCGGTTAAAAAGCTCAAAGCCGGCAATAAAAAGAAAGCTCAGGAGGCAGATTCTTTATAGGCGTATAAATATGCTTCATAAAAGAGGTTATTCTCCTAAAGATATCATCCCTCTGCTAGTGAAAAATAATTACAGCAAAAAGCACGCTTCAGATGCAGTCTATAGATACATGCATTATCTGGAGAAAAAGGAAGATCTGATTCCTCGTCTGATATCTGCCTTTAAAGAACTAACATCCTTTGATTCTTTAAGAAGAAAGTTCAGAAGAAAGTTATTATACAGTTCTATAAGCAGGAAGCTTGACAAGGGAGCATCTTTTGCCCGGATAGAGAAAGATCTTGTCAGGGAAGGCTGGAAAAGAAAGCATGTAGTGGACACAGTCTATAGATATAAGAGGCATCTTCAGGATCTCAGGCTTATGGAACAGACACCTGGTGGAACATTGGATAACGGCAGGAGCAGATCCAGGAAACTAAAAAGAAAGCTCAGAAGAAAGCTGCTCTTTTTCTTTATAATATGGCTTTATAAAAAAGGTATGGGTTCTGAAGAAGTGATATCCGACCTGGTAGAAAAAGGCTGGAAAAGAAAGCATGTAGAGGATGCAGTATACAGATATAATCTCTATATCCAGGGAAAGACTAGATCATCCTGGGAATCAGGAGAGGGTTCTGTGTTTGATAAGCTGAGAAGAAGATTTAGAAGAAGAGTATTATATCATCTGATAAAAAAACAGCTGAAGAAGGGGCTCAATTACAGCAGGATCAAAAAGAAGCTGCTGGAAAAAGGATGGGAAAAGAAGCATGTAGGGGATGCTATTTACAGATATCAGAAATACCATGATCATGAAAAAACAGAAGGCCCGGCAGGATTTTCTGCTGCAAGAAAATACAATCCATTCCATATTCTGCATAAGAATATAAGAAAGCTAAAGATGTTCCTGCTTTATAGGGCATATATCAAAAAAAGATATAATCAGGGAGCATCCTCCAGCCAGATAAAAGAAGAGCTGATTGAGAAAGGATTCAACCCTCATTTTGTAAAGGCTGCTATTTTTGAATATCTTGAAAGGTGGGAGATCGATAACAGCAGGTAAAAAATATACTATCCTGAGTTAGGTATACACTTTTTGTAAGCATGTAGTAAATAAGATA
>CAYXHN010000093.1:3841-4388 GCA_964464955.1 uncultured Methanosarcinales archaeon | reverse complement strand
TGTATCTTATCTACTATATATCAATTAAATGATTGTGGATTGTGATAGATATAGGGAAAGATAGATTTGAAAAAAGAAGAAACTCTCTCCTAAAAAATAAGGTCACTTTTCAACAGAATAGACTATCTCGTCCAGCAGGAGAATGGCGCCTTCTTCAATATCAAAAATAAAATCATAACTTGGACTGTTCATCTCAAACAAAGCGCATGTATCTATGCATTCATCCCTGAATTCTATGCCTTCTGAAGCCCTTACAAAATCAACAAATATTTCCTTATCAAGGTGCTTGTCCTTTTTTTCTTGTTCAAGAAGGGCTGCAAACGCCTGGATATCTTTGGAATACTGATCTTTGTGTTCCTGATCAAATTCAGGGAGGATGTCCTGGCCTTTTGGTGAGAACCTTATATCTGTAGAGCCTGAAAATGGGTTGCTGTCTGGATCGCCTGTTTCACTAACTGCAAACCCGGTTATAGCAGAAAGGCTTGGCTTTTCCTGTTCATTAGAATATACAAGATAAGATTCTTTATCATGCTTTAAGTATATGTTT
>CAYXHN010000093.1:0-3831 GCA_964464955.1 uncultured Methanosarcinales archaeon | reverse complement strand
TGACACTTTTTAGCGGAAGAGGTAAAGAATCTGAAGAGGAAAGAGAATATGCCTGATCATCCAGCACTATGACTTCCAGATCCTTCATAGAATACAGTGCAGGGACGTGCCCTGTTGCTGAAGGCTTTGATACGAACAGAAATGTGAAAGTAAATGAAATGAAAAATAATGCAGCTATCACGCTTGCTTTCTCCCATCTGTTAAGACTATCAAGCACCATCTTAAAAAAACCATCCCTTTTTACCGGAATGTGCTTTTCGGTTTTTTAATCTTTTGTTTATCTTATCTATATCCTTTTTCTTTGCAGACTCTTTGAGTTTTTCCTTGAGCGCATCTATATCTTTCTGCATGGAAGCCATATCTTTTTCTTTTGCAGCATCCTGCCTTATCTTCTCAATATCAGAGGAACATTTCTCAAAAGCATTTTCAAGTTTCCTGCTTAATTCCCTGAATTCTCTGAACTCTACAAACTGCTTCTGGAACTCATCGAAAATTTGTTCAGCCTTGCTGGAATTTTTTCCGACAGCACTGCTGAGCTTTTCCATCTTTCTTAGTTTGTCATCCATCTGCCTGTCTAATCTTGATACCTTGCTGTAATCATAATGCTCTATCTTTGATTTTGTGTGCTTCAGCTCCTGGACAAGAGTTTCCTGTATCTTTTTCATGGAATCAACATTAAGCTTTAAAGAATGCAGAGAGATATCCTGGTCTTTCAGTTTCTCTATGAAATCAGGCTTTACTGTCTCAAGCAGCGCGCTTTCTTTTTTTGAAGCTATATCCAGTTCAGCTTCTTTCTTTTGCAGATCAGAGACAGCCTGTTTCAGGCTGCCTATCTTCTCATTGATGCTGTTAAGTGATGAACCCTGGTTCTCCTGCGAGCCGTTAAGATAATCATATTTTGACTTCAGATTCTCTATATCCTTCAGCATCTCTTTTTTCTTCATGTTTCTCTATCCTCCTTCTGTTCTTTGTCATACTCGCTGATAATATCTGCAATATCATAATTTTCTTTCTTTTCTCTGGACGGCTGTTTTTTTCTCTTAGCTTTGTCCTTTGTATCTCCCTGCGGGCGCTTGTCTTTTTTGTTCTTTCTTCCGGAACCTGTCTTTTTTCTTTTTTTTGAGCTGTAGCTTTTGTTTACTTTAGGGATAAGGCTTTTCAGGTATATGTCTGCTACATCAAACCTGCATTCACTTATCTGTTTTTCTGCCAATTCAAGCTCTACCTTAAGGTCGAAGATATTTTTCCTTGAACCCATAGATCTTATCTTTGACTTCAGATCAGACAATATCTGGCTGTAGCTGATATATCTCTGAAGCTTTTCTTTTTCAAGACCTTTTGTGGAATGAAGCACTGGCCTGAAAGCCACGAAGTATGGCTTGCCGTTATTGTATGAGCTGTTGTTGAACAAGCCTGTCCCTGTTGGAGACCTGTAGACTGCCTTTAATATATCTCCGCCATACTTGTCTTTTATCCTCTGGATATCCTCTCTGTCATTGGTCCTCATCTGAATTTCTGTAGAGATGTTGGATTCTATAGGCCCTATAAGATCTTTTGTTACCTGAGATATCAGGACTATGCCTATTCCCCATTTCCTGAATTCACGTACAGCCCTTTCAAGCTGTGTATATGCTGCTTTTGAGCCTCCAAATTTAGGAAGAAGCCTGTGAACCTCATCAAAGACAATAAGAGTCTTTAGCCTGCTGTGCTCATCAGGTTGTTTTCTGAATATGTCTTTTATAGTGGCTGATATGAACCTGTTCAGTTCTTTTGGCTCTAGCTTATCCAGCAGGATTATACTAAGATTGTTTTCAAGCCTGCTGATGTCAAGAGGTTTCCTTGGGTGTTCTATCCTGTATATGCTGCTATTGAATTTTCTTGCACCTTGTTTTTTCATGCCAAACTCAGGATATCTCTTTAGCATGTCTTTTGAACTGCATTTTTTTGCAAACCCTGTCCACTGGGCTGTTGGGTCGAAGACTATCACTGAGATTCCCTTGTCAACTGCTTCTTCGACAAGCACCTGAGCAGCTATTGTTTTCCCGCAGCCTGTTGAGCCTGAGATCAGAGAGTGCATCTTGAGATCATCCGGATTAAGATATGCCGGCTGATTCTTTTCAGCGACCTTTCCGATAGCAAGAGAGTTCTTTCCTTTTTTAGGGAGAGCAGAACTGTCTATATCAAGGGAATATCTTCTCTTTTGTGCAAGGTTTACCCTTGACAGGATGAAAACTATCCAAAGCACAGAGAGAAGCAACGCTATCAATGCAAGAAAGCCTTTCTCGATATTGAATATCTTTTGGGAATACCAGGGCATATCTATGTTAAATTTTGCAAATAAAGGTATCTTTTTTCCCTTGAACTTTGCATTGATGTTAAGAACATATGTTCCTGCATCAAAATTTTCAGGGATATGTATCTCCTTGGGGATGGAAACTGCATTCTCTATAGAGATATTTTCCTCGCTGTAAATCATATTCCTGGTCCTGCTTATGTTTTCAAGATCTGTTGATGCTGCTCCTGTAAGATAACCCATATGATCTGTATCCAGCCCCATGATCAGATAATTCAATATTACATCTTCAGGAGTCTCTGTTACCAAAGGGGCTTTTCTCATATTCAGCTTGAACCTAAGCGTGTCTCCTGGATTTATCTTCTGGGTAAGGATGTCTACGTCTATATCTATGGTTTCAAGTTCTGGTCTGTCAAGCCTTCTTATCACCCTGAATGTTATCGGGATCTCTATAAAAGATGTAGAAGAGATGAACATCAAAGAACCCCTGTATTTTCCGATAGGCTTGTTTGCCAGCGCAAGAAACTCAAATTCTTTTTCTCCAGGCGGCAGCATTATATATTCTGTATCGAGGATTATCGAATTTTTTAACTCTTCTGAAAGTTCTGCCTTGAGGAATACTGTTTCATTCTCATCACTGGACAAGGTTATCTTCATGTTCCTGAACTCATCCTGCTGGAGCTCGATATACAGCTCTTTGATATCTGCTTCAAAATCATCCTGCTTTCTGGTTATATTTGTCAGTCTTTCTATCTCTGCCTGAAGTTCCCGGACCTTTGCAGAGCTGCCCCCTCCTCCACTGCCTCCGGAGGATGTTGAGACAGGACATGTTCCGCAGTCTTCAGGACAATCAGAGCATGATTCTCCTGAATCGCATATACTGTCTCCGCAATATGGTGAAAGGGATATAGAAATCTTTTCTGTCGTAGTCTCAGCTCCGTCTGAAGCAGTTATGTTTGCATAAGTTATTCCAGTATCAGACAGTGTAGAGTTCCACTGGCCTGAGGAGTCCAGAGGGGATGTGAAATTTACTGTTATGTTGTCATCGTTTGGGTCTGAAACAGAGTATGATATGTTAACCATATCTCCTGCATCTCCAGTGTAGTTTGAAAATTGTATTGTCGGAGGCTGGTTTGAGATGTTGAATGATCCTGATGTCTTTATAGCATTGCCTGTGATTACTGTGAAAGCGCTTACAGTGCCGGCTAATGCAATCATCAGTACAAGGTATAATGCCTCTTTTTTTGTTATCATCTTTTCTTGAATTTCAGCAGAAATCCATCTTTATGTTTCTTGAAATCTAGTTCCATACCTTTTTCCAGGCCTTCGTATTCAGCAATAAGTTTAGGAATAGTGACTACAATCTGTCCAGATGGAAGTTTTTGTATCTTTACCATACTATTATTTTAAATATTTAATTTAATATTTATTTTGTTAATTAATATAATATTTTATTTAATAGTATAAAAATGTTTCTATGCTGGGGTTCTGTCAAGTTAAGTGCCAAGTATTAAACTCTTAAAGATATTATCAAAACC
>CAYXHN010000092.1:0-4408 GCA_964464955.1 uncultured Methanosarcinales archaeon | reverse complement strand
GTCAAATAGAAATCCTGCACAAAATAGTTAGAAAACTGTCAAAGTTGGGAAAAAATACACACTAAATTTGAAAAAAGCCCAAACAAGTTAGATAATATCTTTCAAAGAAATATGATAATATAAATTATAAAAAAAGAGGTTACTTCTTTATTTTTTTGAGCCTTCTTCAGCCGGAGCGCCTTCACCAGGTTTGGCAGCTGCTTCAGCTCCTGCCTCAGCTCCCTCAGAAGGCATAAGCTCTTCTACGATCTCTACAGGTATCTTGGCTTCTTTTAGCTTTCCACGGATCTCTCCTTTCTCTTTTCCAGCCATAGAGGATATGATCTCCTTGGCCAGCTTCTCGTACTGAGCCCTTCTTTTTTCCATGTCTGCAGCAAGCTTTTTCTTTTCCTCTTCCAGCTTTTTCTTTTCCTCTGCTGTAAGCTCTGTCTTTTCTTCTTTTATCTCCTTGTCAAACTTGCCTTCGTTTACATGTTTTATAGCTTCAGTAGCATCTACACCTTCAACCAATATACCCATGGAATTGCATGTTCCCATGATTTCCTTTACTTTTTGCTTAAGTGTCTTTCCCAGAAGGTTTCCTTCTTTCATTTTTGCTATCTTGATTATCTGTTCTATAAGAATATCAGCAACCTTGTCCTGTTTTGGATTTCCAGAACCTTTCTCAACTCCTGATTCTTTTTTAACCAGAGCAGATGCAGGAGGTGTTCCCACTTCTATGTCAAACTCCTTTGTTTCAGTATCTATATTGACCTTGACAGGAACCTGCATACCTTTGAACGCTTCTGTCTTCTTGTTTATCTCAGCCACAACTTCCCCTATATTTACTCCCATCGGTCCCAAAGCAGGTCCTAATGGCGGTGCAGCTGTTGCCTTTCCTCCTTCAATAAGCGATTCAATAGTTTCTTTTGACATTTTCTATATTTTTTATAATCTAAAATGTTGAAAGTCCAAAAACTTTGGTTTTTGACACTTTTGACATTTTAATGTTTTATCCGTTTGTTTAAAATCTCAAAACCCTAAATGATTTTGACATTTTTTTAAGCTTTTTATTGATATGTTCAGCTTTTATTTAAAAAGATTGTGAAAATTTACTTGTCTGCGTCAGGCATCTTGAATTCCTGAGGTTGTTCAGGCTCTTCTTCTTCCTTAGGCTCTTCTTTCTTTTCAGGCTTTTTTGATCCTGGAATCCTGAATTCAGGCTCTTCTTCTTTTTCTTCTTCATCTGATTCTCTTCTTATGACCTTAACTGCATCCATTCTTACTGTTATAGGGATAGGTACAGCAGCTTCAAGCAGCTCGACAACAACCTCTTCTTTTGCCTTGTCTATCCTTGTTACTTTTGCTTTTTCTCTCTTGAAAGGTCCTGAGATTATCTCCACTATATCATTCTTTTGGATGTTCCTTTCTATCTTAACCTGCTCAAGAAGGTGTTCTATCTCGCTGTAATCAACTTCTTTTGGAAGTATTCCTCTTGCATAAGGGACATTGAAAGCTGACTGTTCTGCTTCAACCCTGTTTTTAGCTTCAACAAAGATATAGCCCCTCATCCCATGAGCCCTTATCACACTATAAACTTCAAGTTTCTTATTCTTAACATTGGAAGTAACAAAGTCCATTACCTGATCTTCCCTGTTTGCAGTTGTCCTCAATGCAAATATATGAGTTTCAATATTCTCTGATTCATTGTTTTCTTCTTCAGCCATCTTATCCAAATAAAAGTTGTGTTGTCATTGTTTTCAAAAAGCCTACAAGCCCTATTATGAGGATTCCTATCCCGCTTACCTTGACTATTGTCTTGTACTCTTCTTTGCCGGGCTTTTTGGTAACTTTCAGCACCCTCATACATTCTTTCCCAAATCTTTTCAGTTTGAAAACAATGCCTTGTTTTTCCTCAAATTGTTTGTAATCCATCTTGTATACATATTTGATTTTTAATCTACTTCTTTTTCAAGCTTTCAGAAGCAGATAAAAATAAGATTGCATAGCTTGTTTATAAAGCTATCGGAAATAGATTGGATTTTGGCGGCATTTAAGCTAAAAATTATTCATCCTTTTTCTATACTTCACATATCTATAAAAAACAGACTAATGTCCAATTCAATCTATGGCATTCGTGAGCCAAGCTCACTCGTGCACAGTCTCAGTGGGCTTAAGCTGGGTGCTCATTCGATTAGCAGCGAAGCCAGAACTCAACGTCTTGCACCAGCACTATAATTGACTTATTGATAAAGATTAAATTTTTAATTATATTCAACAATATCCAAAAATCAATATAAAAAGAAAAAATATCTTATACAAACTCTATGCCCAGCTCATTGCTGATCTCAGCTTTTTTCTTGTCGCTGACCTTTCTTTCAGGCCCGAATATCTGTCCTGATTTGACACCAGTAATCACAAGCATTGTCCTTATTGTCTTGTCAAGATCCTTGTATATCTGAGCTCCCCAGATTATCTTTGCATCGTCATCAAGTTTCTCGCTTATAGCCTCAACAACATTCCTTGCTTCATCAAGAGTCATGTCTTCTCCTCCGGCAACATTGATAAGAGCCCCTGTAGCTCCTGCAACATCCACCTCAAGCAGAGGATTGTTTATGGCTTTCTCAACAGCTTCTGTTGCCCTGTTTTCAGTGTCAGATTCTCCAACACCTATTAAGGCAACTCCTCCGTTTTTCATGACAGCTTTGATATCTGCAAAGTCTAGGTTTACAAGTCCTGCTTTTGTAACAAGTTCAGCTATGCCCTTTACAGCGTTTGTAAGTATCTCATCTGCAACCTTGAATGCAGTATGCAATGGCAGGTCTGGAGCAAGGTCTAAAAGTTTATCATTGGGGATGACTATCAAAGTATCAACTATCTGCTCCATCCTTTCAAGGCCTATAACAGCATTTTCATATCTTGTATGGCCTTCCATCCGGAAAGGTATCGTTACGATCCCTACAGTCAAAGCGCCCATCTTCTTGCTCATCTCAGCGATTACAGGAGCAGAACCTGTTCCTGTTCCTCCTCCCAGACCGCATGTGATAAACACCATATCAGAGCCCTGCATAGATTTCTTCAGCTCAACTTCATTCTCTTTTGCAGCTTCTTCTCCCATCTTGGGATTGCTTCCAGCACCCATTCCTTTTGTAACATCTCTCCCTATAAGTATCTTCTTGTCAGCAGTTGTATAAAGAAGGTCTTGTGCATCTGTATTCACAGCGATACTTTCTGCTCCCTGTATTCCTACTTCAGTTATACGGTTGATGGTGTTGTTTCCACCCCCTCCTGCACCGATAACTTTTATCTTGGCCTTCTGCTGGCTCAGCATATTTTCAAGCTCAGCATCTATATCGCCGGGCTTTGAATTATCCTGCTTAGGTTCTTCTTCTTTTATATCAGAAGCAGGTTCTACTTTTATATCTTCTTTATTCTCTTCATTTTGGTAGGGCTCCCTTGCCCTGTTTCCATCCTGTTCAGAATTTTCATTATTTTCCTGATTAACGTTAAAATCCAATTTCTCCACCTCACACCATTAACTAAAAAGATAAAAAGCACTCTGATATTTAAATATTGTTATTCTGCAATAGTTAATAATAAAAAATCTACTTTTTCTCAGGCTTTGTTGTTTCAGATCCTTTCGGCTCTTTATCTGATTCTGTCTTTTTTTCTTTTTTCCCAAGAACAAGTTCAACCTTTTCTATCTCTGGAATAACTTCTTTGACTTTCTTGTTAAGCTGTTTTTCCAGTCCTTCAGGCGCTTCTCTTTCTATATCAAGCTTTGCTTTCTTGCCTTCCATCTCAACTTTTGCATCTTTCAATCCAAATGCAAGCTTTAGATATGATTCCAGCTGTTTCTTAGTATCATTAATGATCTCATTGACCTTTACTTCATAAACAAGCTCTTTACTTGAAAGAGGATGGTTGAAATCAACTAAGCACCTTCCTCCGGATGCTGTCTTGACAATGCCTATAGATCCGTCGATGTTTACCTGCATCCCTATCTCAGGCATTATCTGCTGTTTCCTGAAAGCAGACATGGGAATCATTCTGATCATTTTTGCATCTTTTTTTCCAAAAGCTTTTTCAGGAGGGATATCAATAGAATATTCCTTTCCTGTTTCTTTTCCGATAAGTTCTTCTTCCAGCCCAGGAAGTATCTGCCCTTCTCCGATGCATACAGCTACAGGCCCGTATTCCATGCCTTCCTGATGCATACCTGTCTTTTTGGCAAGATCTTCGTTAGTAGTATCAAATACTATTCCGCTGTCTTTGACCTTTCCAGTATATTCAATTTCCACAAAATCTTTTTTCTTTATCTCAACCATAAAAGAAATAATCTACAGGCATTATTTAAATCTTTCTGTCAATTCGATAATTGAATAATTCGGAAATTAGTTGTCACTTCTAGAGTATATAGGTTGATGCT
>CAYXHN010000091.1:0-4476 GCA_964464955.1 uncultured Methanosarcinales archaeon | reverse complement strand
TATTTATGAAAAAAAGATATATAAAGATATGCCCTCAGTGCGGCTCTACAGATATCAGCATACCCCCTGCCGGACTTGACCTTGGCATGACTCAGCAGGATTACTGTAAAAAATGTAAAAATCGCGGTTCTTTTCCAGAGATAAATCTATCTGAGAAAGAAAAATTCAGAAAAGAATCAGCTAGAGATAATTCCAACCAATTTCAAACCTATACAAACCTTTTTATAACTCCCTACAATGATCATAATATGGCCAAGAAAGAAAATTTTGTACTGGTGAGCCTGAAAGAAGACAAGGCAAAAGAGCTGGCCAGAGTTATCTCTAATCCAAGCTGCAGAAAGATCCTTGATTATCTTGCAGATAATGAGGCAACAGAGTCAGAACTTGCAGAAAAGCTGAGCATACCGATCTCTACAGTGCACTACAACCTACATCATCTTACTAAGGCTGGGATGGTCACAGCAGAGGAGTTCCATTACTCTGAAAAAGGGAAAGAGGTTAATCATTACAAACTGGCAAATAAATATGTGATAATCGCTCCAAGGAACGTTACAGGCATAAAGACAAAGCTCAGAAACATACTTCCTATAACCCTGATAACAGCTGCAGCTGCAGGCATTATACATATCTTTTCAAGAAGATTCTCCGGCATACAGGAATTTACAGCGCCTGCTGGAAGAAGGGCTGTACAGGAAACTGCTCTCGCTGCAGACAAGGCATCTCAGGGATCTATAAATATATCATCAGAAGCAGTATTGATCTCAGAACAATCAATTTTCAGCCAGATCCCTCCTGCAGCTTGGTTTTTTATAGGGGCTGCGTTTGCATTAACATCATACTTTATATATCTGAAGATTTTACACAATAAAAAATGAGGAAATCAATAATATTTTTGATATCTATGATGGTCCTGTTGACTTCATGCGCTTCAGAGCTTGAATGCACAACTGATTCAGAATGTGTTCCTGCTTCGTGCTGCCATGCTGACTCATGTGTTCCAGAAGAACAGGCACCAGAATGCGAGGGCGTATTTTGCACCCAGGAATGTGTTCCAGGCACCCTAGACTGCAACCAGGGTAAATGCACATGCCAGAATAACGAGTGCGTGCCTGTGTTCTATTGATATCAAATGCAACAGCTGAGCCCCAGGATATTAAACAGTTAAATTTATATAGTTAAATTCCCGATCATGATACAATGAAATCAATCATCCAGTTCAAGAATCTTTATAAGGGATACGGAAATGCAGCTGTGCTTGAAAATCTTAATCTTGAGATAAACAAGGGCGAACTTTTTGGGATTATAGGGATGTCAGGATCAGGAAAAACAACTCTTCTGAAAACTATGATAGGATTTCTTGAACCAGAGTCAGGAGATGTAAGATACTATTCAACCAAAGATAAAGAACATAGATCAGTATTTAAAAACGAAGATGCATCCAGGAGAACATTCGGTTTTTCTACGCAGATGCCTTCTTTCTATCCAAAACTTACGACAGAAGAGAATATGGACCATTTTGCTACACTGTATGGGATAGAAAAGAAGAAGAGAAAATCCACAATAAAAGACCTTTTAAGCCTGACAGGATTAGAAGAATATAATAAGCTTCTTGCTGATGAGCTTTCAGGCGGAATGGAGAAAAGGCTTAGTATCGCTTGCTCTCTTGTCCACAAGCCTTCTGTACTGATACTTGATGAGCCAACTGCAGATCTTGATCCAGTACTTAGAAAAGAGACATGGCACCTGATAAAAGAGATAAACAAGCAGGGAACAACAATAATAGTCGCATCCCATCTTCTTGACGAACTGGAAAAAAATTGTGACAGGATAGGGATACTTCATGATAAGAAGATAAGCAATGTCGGCACTCCTGCCGCATTAAAAAAGGAGTACACAAAAAAGACACTATCTGATGTATTTGAGATAGTGTACAAAAAAGTAAAAAAGAGGTGAGCTTTCTCAAGCAGAAAGCAGAAAGCATATGTTAGCGAAGCTATTAAAGATAATAAATAAGAACTTTAAGATCCTGATAAGGAGCAAGTCTTCTGCATTAGTTATAATCCTTGGACCTTTGCTCGTAATATTTCTCGTAGGCATGGCATTCGATACCATGAACCAGTTCAGCCTGAATATCGGAACATACTCAGAATCATATTCAGAACTTACAGAATCATTCATACAAAAACTGAAAGACAAGGAGTTTGAGGTCAAGATGACTGAGTCTGAGGAGGATTGCATAACCCAGATAAAGCAGGAAAAGCTCCATACATGCATAATCTTTCCGCCTGACCTCACAGTAGAATCAGATCAGATGAACGAGATAGTATTTCATGTAGATTACAGTAAGATAAATCTTGTTTTTATGGTGTTGGAGACCATCTCTACAAAGCTCAAAGAAAGATCTTCTGAACTCAGCATGCAGTTAACTTCTACCCTCATAGAGAAGCTTGAGGCTACAAAGATGGAAGTATATAGCCGTAAGCCAGACGTAGTGAACCTTAAGACAGAAAACCAGCAGCTTAAGGAAAAGATAGATTCTTTTTCAACCGCGGTAGGAGATTTCCAGTCTTCTTCTTCGGAATTCAGAGAGTATATGGTAAGCAGGGTGCAGGGGATGAGGGCTGATCTGGACACAGCAAAGGATATAGTGAACGGATCAAATGCCACATCAAGCCAGATAAACAGGATTAATGCAAGGCTTTCTTCGATAGGCACCTATATCTACAACATGGAAAGCAAAATAAATGACCCTAATAATGTGATAGATAATGACTGGGGGGAGATCAGCAAGGAAGTATCAAAAATAGAGACAGAGATAAGCGGGATAAAGGATCTGTTATCTTCTTCCTCTGAAAAGCTTGACAGGCTTCAGAAGTCTCTTGACAATATATATACTGGAATAGAAGGCATAAGAGTAAAGGAAGCAGCGACCATAGTAAAGCCGATAAGCACCAACATAAAACCTGTTGTTCCGGAAAGGACATATCTGAATTACCTTTTCCCTTCTTTGATAGTGCTTGTCATAATGTTCATATCCATCCTGCTATCAACTACGATAGTAATGATGGAGAAGCACTCTCCTGCATATTTCAGAAACTTCATCACCCCAACATCCAACCTCACATTCATACTTGCAACATATCTTACCAATGTCTTGCTTGTAATATTTCAGTTGATAATCATAATATTTATCTCTATAAATTTCTTTGGAGCCAAGCTTATCCCTGCTCTGCGAGTGGTGGTTCCAGGACTTCTGCTCATTACGACATTATTCACCCTGATCGGGATGGTTCTCGGATATATATTTAATTCTGAGGAAACAGCTACGCTGGCAGCCATATCTACAGGCTCTGTATTTCTCTTCCTGTCAAATGTGATACTGCCTCTTGAGAGTATGCCTGAGTATGTAAGAAATATAGCAGAGTTCAATCCTTTTGTGCTTGCTGAAAGTATCCTTAGGAAATCCATACTTTTGAAAGCCAATTACGCAGCACTCCAGACAGAACTACTGCTTCTTCTGGCATATTCTGCTGTACTGTTCGTGATAATATGGCTGTTCCAGAAATCTGTAAGAAAGCATCTTTTCCACAGGCTTTTCCAGAGAAAAAAGAAGAAAACCGGAAAAAAGAGATAGTTTATTCTGCAGGGACATCAAATGAATAAGAAAGATCAGAATATCTTTCGATGAGATCAAAAAGTTCTTCTTCATGGCCTGCCCCTACCACAGCGATAATATCCTTGTCAGGATTTTGCCGGATAATCTGGCTAAGATTGGCAGCCATCACGTTATTGCGTTCTTCGATCAAAGCACTGTAAAGATTAGGATACCTTTCTTTTACCTGTCTTGTTATCTTCTTTATCAATTTTTTAGGAGGGACCTTTGAAAGGTCAAGCACCTTTACGTTTTCTATGCCTAGTTTTTTTAACTGAGATTTTCTGAATACAATCCCTTTAAAGAAGTCTACAAAAACATTGAGCTTTTCTTTCCATGTCAGCTTTTCTGATATCCTTTTCAGGGTTATTTCTATATCCTGATCTATCAGGGCTATCTTTGCACCGGTCTTTTTAGCGAGGTCTACTGCTTTCAGCATCTCAGAACCAGGCTTTACGCCTACATATTTTCCAAGTTTGTTCTCTATAAAAGAACCAATAATGTTAAAGAAAAAGCCTTTCAGGCCGATCCTTCTTATGTCTTTAAGGGAAATCCTTCGCCTTTTTTCATGTGTCAGAGAATAAAGCCTTTTCCTGTCAAGTTCTAATGCAACAATATCCGGAGTTTTCTCTTCAAAAGCCTTTTTAATCTCTTCAATGCTTTGTTTTGCAATGTGGGATGTTCCAATGATCCTGAGATTCTTGTATTTCATCTTTATTACCATATATTCTGCTTATTTAAAGTTTTGCTTAGTCTCGATTATGCCCTAAAATTGTTCAATTTGATATTTAGTTTACACTTCTTTATATTCTAACTTTTTTCTT
>CAYXHN010000090.1:0-4595 GCA_964464955.1 uncultured Methanosarcinales archaeon | reverse complement strand
AAAGAAAAAAGTTAGAATATAAAGAAGTGTAAACTAAATATCAAATTGAACAACTAAAAATACAACCCAAAGTTTCTTTATGTTCTGCTCCTATGAGCAAACCAATAATTCCCATTAATAAGAATTGAATTTTAAGTTAAAAGATGATATTCATCATTTCAAGATTTATCATCAAGATATCTCAAAAACTATTTATCTAAAAAGTTAACCACTACATTGATTTATACTGGCTCATATATTCATTGAAGCAAAAATTGCATATCGCGAATATCTTTCCTCTCCTGAAATTATCCAGCGAAGAGATATAATCTGCTCTTTTATTGGCATGGATAGCTAAAGGCATCAGATCTTTATACATAAGCAGCCAGTTTAACAAAAGCCTGCCCACTCTTCCATTGCCATCCACAAAAGGATGTATAATCTCAAACTGTGCATGAGACTGAAAAACAACCTCAAAATCATTGATCTCCTTGAAAGCTTTCCTTACCCATCTAAATAGCCTATCCATCTTATCATCAACAAAAAGATGAGAGCTAGTATAGACTGTGCCTATATAATTCTGAACTTTCTTGTATTTGCCGAGGGTTTCTTCAGATTCTATGCCTTTATTTACGATCGAATGCAATACAAACAGATCTTTCTTAGAAGGAAACTTCTTGTAATTTTTTTCCAGATAGTCCCATGCTTCAAGAAGATTTGAAGCCATAAAAAGTTCTTTTTTAGAGTGATCTTTAGGAACAGTATCTTCAAATAGATAATCATAAGTCTCTTTAGGATTTAAAGTAGATCCTTCTATAGCATTGCTATTAGAGATAAATATGCTAAGAAATTTTTCTTTTTCTTTTTCTTTGCTTATCTCATCCAATCCATCCAGATATTCCTTATAAGAATCTGAAGAATCCTTCATTTTATTATGGTCTTGATATGATAGTTCATCCCTCATCTCATTAAGCGCCCAATCGTCATCTTTATAAGAAAATTTCATGCATTCAAACTCTTCTTTAGGAACAATCCTTTTCCTGCCTATGTATTTCACTGTTTTTTGGATAACCTTGCTTCCTTTCCTTATAGAATCAACTAGATAAAGATATTCTATTCCTTTTATCCTTTTAGTTACAATAGATGCCATGGTATAAGTTAACCACTACATATATTTAAAGCTTTCGTCTATAATATATAAAATTCTAACATAATTATCTTAAGTTAACCACTACCTCACAACAAAATAAGGATTAAGCAGATTCTTTTTATTGTATCTTAATTCTTCATCAGAACCATAGACTAAAACTTTCTTCCCAGAAAACTTAACAACCGCATGGGCAGCTGCAGTGTCCCACTCGCATCTACGTTTTCGTATGTAGCTCCCGATGTGCGACATTTTGCTTCGCAAAAGTCCCACCAATCATTTAACAACAAAATAAGGATTAAGCAGATTCTTTTTATTATAAGTTAATTCAGAATTAGTTTCATAATTTATTACATTCTTTCCAGAATATTTAACAACAGCATGAGCTGCAGCAGTGTCCCATTCCATTGTAGGACCAAGACGAGGATATATATCAGCTTCATTAGCAGCAACCAGACAGAGTTTTAAAGAACTTCCGGCATTCACAAGTTCATACTCTTTCCCAAGTTTTTCTATATATTCTTTAGTCTCATCATTAAAATGAGACTTAGAAGCAACAACCCTTAATTTTCCGTCATGCGAAGAAGGCTCCAATCTTTTCTTAACCCCTCTTTCAACCTTAAAACTTCCATCAGAACTTCCATAATAAAGAATATCTTTCACAGGAACATATACAACTCCTAAGACAGGCTCTCCAGAAGATATCAAAGCAATATTCACAGTAAACTCACCATTTCTTTTGACAAACTCCTTTGTCCCGTCCAAAGGATCAACCAAGAAAAACTTGTCCCAATCTTTACGCAAAGAATAAGGAATATCCTTTCCTTCCTCAGACAATATCGGGATAGAAGGATACAACTCCTTCAATCTTTCTTTAATAACCTTGTCAGCAGCAGTATCAGCTTCAGTCAAAGGGGAGCTGCCTTCTGAAAAACTAGAACTTTCCTTATCTTCAACAAAAAAATCTTTAGAATAAACTTCCATTATAACTTTTCCAGCTTCTTTTGCTGTAAAGATTAGATTATCTATTTTTATTTTTTCCACAAACATTATAAAATACAAAGATTTAAAATCTTTTTGTATTTTTCAAAAATAAATGGGAATATCTAATCAAAGTACTCCATTATGGAAAGCATTGCTGTTTGAGCAAAGACTGCCATGGAGATATAAGCATATAATTGGCAGGATAAAAGATTTCAGACTATATAAATCTCCAATATTGATCGGAGGATGTGGAAGATCTGGAACAACATTATTGACATCTATACTGTCATCCCATCCTAAAATTGCACTGATACCTCATGAAACTGGCATATTTTGTCCTACGGGGTAGGCTAAAAAACCAGACCTTAACCAAAATATAGAGATGAAAAGTTTTTATTGGGAACTAGCCTCCATCAAATTATCTTGGATCAGGAATAGAAGATGGTGTGAAAAAACACCTAAAAATATAATTTTTTTTGGGAAAATATTAAAATTTTTTGATGATAATGTTAAATTGATAAATATAGTAAGAGACGGAAGAGATGTTATACTGTCTAAGCATCCGAAAAACACAAAGGAATTCTGGGTTTCTCCAGAAAGATGGATCAATGATGTAAGCGAAGGTATGAAATATGAGAATAACCCAAACGTATTAACTATCAGATATGAAGATTTAATCATAGATTATGAAAAAACCATAAAAAAGATATTGGATTTTATAGGAGAAAAAATGGATAAACAGATAAGGAATTGGCATAAATATGCTAAATTAAGAAAAAATGTTGCAATAAGGGGCCATATTAAAGATACCCATACTAAATCTGTAGGTAAATGGAAAAATCCAATATATAAAAAAAGGATATGCAAATTTATGAAAAAAAAGAAAGCAGTTGATCTATTAAAACATTACAGATATATAGACTAAAACATTTTTCCTTTAAGAGATTCACATATCATCTTCAATCTTTTTAACAAATCCAGAAATATCATCTTCAATCTTTTCTTTTACAGCCTCAAAAACAAGCTTGTCATCTATCTTCCTATATTGATGGATTATAATATTCCTCATTCCTTTAGCTTTTATAAGATTTTCACAAAGTTCCTCATCTATAATCTTATTTTTTTCTAGTATCTTAAATGAATCTACATCATCCTGGGGGACAGATAATTTTTTAATCTTTATGAAAATAAATGCCAGATCAACTGCAGATTCGATTATCTTCTCAAAATATCTTTCACAGGCAGCTTTGGCCTTAAGATCATCTTTATACTCTTCATAACTTTCAGGAAATATTTCATTGAGTTCATCAAGAAATTTACGTATCTCCTTTGTCTTGTCTTTTATCCTATTCATGCTGATTCACCAAATATCTTTTTCATCCTTATAAGATAATCATCATCTTTCACATATCTCAAACTGAAATCAAGATTATCAAAATCATTTCTTTTATATAAAACTTTATGGTTTTCTGCAATGCTTTTTTTGAGCTTTTGAGGAATCTCATTAAATACCTGAATGTCCAGTTTATCAGGCAACGTCCCCATAACCTCAGCTCTAAAATCAAATGCTTCTTTTACACCTACACTGCCAAATACCACACAGATATCAATATCTGATTTCCAGATAAAACTATTGTCAGCAAAAGAACCAAATAATAATATAGCCTTTATTCTTTCTTTCAATGGATGTTTTAATATCTCCTTAACAGCCTTATCGATAAGCTTTTTATTTGTTTGATTATGCTTTAGCTCAAATTCATCCCTGCATGAATTAAGTTTTTCTATAAACTTAAGTTTTGGTCTTATATCTCTGCTCAAGACATTTTTTTCAGTCTGGCTAAGCTTGCCGCCTTCAATCTGTTTTAGAATTATCTCTATCTCTCTTTTACCAAATATCTTTCTTGCTTCTTTCTCTTTTAATAATTTTTCAATCAAAATAACCACCATTTATGTTATAATAACATAAATAGATATTACTATTTAAAACTTTACATTTTGAGTATGTGCATAGCTAATCTTCTCTGATTTTTTTTGGATTGTATTTTGTAATACAATAGTCTCTATTAATAATTTTAGCTACATTTTAGCTAAATGCAGAAAACGAACGTCCAGATTATTAGCTATGGAATGCTTGAAAAGCAGGTAAACAGGAGTGGCAATAGCGGTAGAGTGTATGTTCCAATTGAATGGATAAAAATTTTGGTTTACTAGGATAATCCATCCTCAGATAGAGCCGACAGACAATAACAAAGAAATATCATTGAGAGAGAGAGATTGTTGTGATGAAAAAGATCATAGGTGCTCTAAGAAATCAGGATGGCGCAGATGTTATGGAAAAGATGATGAATTTAATCTTCACATGGACATTAAATGGGCAAAACCCATTTTATTCTTTTAGAGAGATTATTTGGTTATGAACATACCCTCAGGCGTAAGTAAAAAGTCTACTTTTTCTTGATTTTTCATGAAATTTAGCTAAAAACGA
>CAYXHN010000089.1:0-4706 GCA_964464955.1 uncultured Methanosarcinales archaeon | reverse complement strand
AACGAGGTGTTTTAAATGCAAACAGCACAAATACAAGAAGAAGACGCGAAATGCGTAATATGCCAAGAGGCAATAACAAACCCAATATGCCCTGAATGTCTGGGTACAGGAGTCATAACCTGGCTGAAGGAGAGAATCCCTTCTCTGGCTGAAGAGATAACATGGCCTGTATCTGGATGCAAAACAGGAGTGAAGTGCATCAAATGCGGAAAAGAGATGGGTATTTGTGCACATTGCTATACGAAAGAGATATATGATTATTTCAGGGGAATAACCCCTATACTTGCCAATGATTTTGCAGAAACCTTTGATTTTGGACTGAGAGAAGAAGTGTTCAATTAGTTATTTTTTTCTTTTTTATATTTTTCTATAGCTTTTTTTAGGGCTTTCTGCGCCAAGACTGAGCAGTGAAGTTTTATCTGGGGAACAGAGCCCATCTTTTTTACTACATCTTTAGATGTTATTTTTAATGCCTGTTCTAATGTCTTTCCTTTTGCAATCTCGCAGAGATAATCTGTTGAGGCTATTGCAGCTACGCATCCGTAAGTTAAAAAAGATATGTCTTTGATTATCTCATCGCCTTTTTTATCTTTTTCTACCTTGATGAAAACCTCCATTATATCGCCGCATTTAGTGTTGCCGACTTTTCCCTTGCTGGAAGGATTTTTCATCTTTTTTGCAAATTTCGGATTTTGAAATCTTTCCAATACTTTTTTTTGATACATATTTACACCTTTGCCAATGGGCTTATCTTTCTCAGTTCTTCTACCAAGGGTTTCGTTCCTTGGAACCGATAAGCGACATAAAATTGCTTTGCAATTTTAGTCCCTTGATCTATCTTATACTTCATTTCGCCAATGGACTTATCTTTCTCAGTCTCTTTACTGTTTTTTTTATCTCAGCTATCGCATAGTCTAACTCTTCTTTTGTTGTGTATTTGCTTATAGTAAATCTTATAGAGCCGTGGGCCCTTTCGTGATCTTTATCTAATGCCATAATAACATGAGAGGGTTCAAGAGAGTGAGATGAACAGGCTGAGCCTGTTGATGTACATATCCCTTTTGATTCGAGGAAAGAGTCTAATGATTCTCCTTCTATAAATTTGAAAGATATGTTTATATTATTGCATAGTCTATCTTTTCTTGGGCCATTTAGCTGAGTGTCGGGAATCTTTAGGAGCTCTTCTATAAAATAATCCCTTAACTTTTCCATCTGTTTGATGTCTTTTTTAGAGGCTATCTTTGCTGACTTTGCAAAGCCCACTATTGCAGGAATATCTTCAGTTCCGCCCCTCCTGCCTTTTTCATGGCCTCCGCCATGCTGCAAAGGAGTTATGTTTATTCCTTTTTTAATGTATAATGCTCCAACCCCCTTCGGGCCGTGAATCTTGTGGGCGTTTAATGTTATGAGGTCTGCGTGCTTTGATGACAATCCTGTTTTTGTGTAAGACTGGCATGCATCTGTGTGGAACAATATGTTGTTCCTCTTGCAGACATCGTATATCGATCTCAGATCCTGTATTGTTCCTATCTCGTTATTGCCGTGGATTATAGATACCATGATAGTATCTTTTGTTATCGCTTTCTCAAGTTTTTCAAGAGAGATAAAACCTTTATCATCAACCTCCAGATATGTTACTTTAAATCCCTGTGTCTCAAGCCATTTACATGAATTCATTATGCAGTCGTGTTCGATCCTGGATGTTATTATATGATTTCCTTTACTCTTGTTTGCAAATGCAATACCCTTTATCGCTAAGTTGTTTGACTCTGTGCCTCCGGAAGTGAAGATAATCTCGTCGTCTTTTGCTTTTATAGATCTGGCTATAGTGTGTCTTGATTCTTCTAAAGCCATCTTTGCTTCCTGGCCTTTATGGTGAGCAGAGGATGCATTTCCATATCTTTCTTCAAAAAAAGGATGCATGGCTTTAAATACATTAGGATCTAACTTTGTCGTTGCTCCGTTGTCTAAATATATTGTTCTGGTCATATTCTTTGAAATACCTCATCTTTCATCACATTCAGGGATCTATTCATCTTTCAACAACCTCGGATCTATGCTGCAGCAGTCATTCCAGGCTTCGCAGTGAGGACATCTTTTCTTTTCTACAGGCATAGACATCTTGCAATGCATACAGCAGTATCCCTTTTCTGTGTCAATTCCAAGTTTTTTAAGTATTTTTTTTATCATCTTTTGGACTTCTCATCATGCATGATCTGCAGCAGTATTTTTTAACATGCTTGTCTACCAGTTTCATTAACGGGAGTATAGTGCCCTTGTTTAAGGAATAGATCCTCTTTTTCCCCCGCCTTTTAACATCCAGGAAATGGCAATCTGCAAGACATCTTAGGTTGTGGGATATTTTTGACTGTTCTTCTTCTAGGCATGAACATATTTCAGTTACAGACATTGGAGATTTCTTAAGACATTCAAGTATCTTAAGCCTTGTCCTACAACCTATCGTCTCAAAAAACTTATTATATGAAAAACACTTCATATGAAACTTAAATCATATATACTTTAAAAAACTTTTGGTATAGATCCCATTCTTCTCTGTTGTTGCATTCGCAGAAGTCAATGTATAAGTTATATCTATCGCAGGTAATCCTACCCTGCAGTATTTTAATATAGAATCTTATATATAGATCTATAAAGCTAAAAATAGAAATAATTAAATAATAAGAGACAGAATTTTATTGATTATGGCACTAAATATACATAATACCCTTTCAAAGAAAAAAGAAGAATTTCAGCCAATAAAAGGAAAAGATGTTGGGATGTATACATGCGGTCCCACGGTATACAACTACCCCCATATTGGAAATTACAGGGCTTATGTTGTAGCTGATCTGCTGAAAAGGTATCTCAAATACAAAGGATTCAAGGTTAAACAAGTTATGAACATAACTGATGTTGATGATAAGACTATCAGAGATTCGCAGAAAGAAGGGATTAGCCTGAAAGAATTTACAAGAAAATATGAAAAGGCATTTCTTGAGGATCTTAAGACCCTGCATATAGACAAGGCTGATTTTTTTCCAAGGGCTACTGAAAATATTGAAGGTATGGTCAATCTGATAAAAAGATTGATGGACAAGGGCCTGGCTTATAAAGGAGATGACGGAAGCATATATTATGATATCTCAAAATTTAAGGATTATGGAAAACTTTCAGGCATGAAGATAGACAAGCTGAAATCGGGAGCAAGGGTCAGCCAGGATGAGTATGAGAAGGAATCTGCATCTGATTTTGCTTTGTGGAAAGCTTATGATGAAGAAGATGGGGACGTTTTCTGGGAGACAGAGCTTGGAAAAGGAAGGCCCGGGTGGCATATAGAATGTTCTGTTATGGGAACAAAGCATCTTGGAAACCATTTTGACATACATACAGGAGGCATAGATTTGGTTTTCCCTCATCATGAAAATGAAATTGCACAGTCAGAAGGAGCGAATGGAGTTAAGTTTGTCAATTATTGGGTTCATAACGAATGGCTCTTGGTCGAAGGAAAGAAGATGAGTAAAAGCCTTGGGAATTTCTACACATTAAGGGATCTGCTTGAAAAAGGCTATAGCCCTTTAGCTGTAAGATATGTTCTGCTTGGAACGCATTACAGGCAGCAGTTGAATTTTACCTTTAAGGAGCTTGATGCTGCAAAGAATTCGATAGAAAGGCTTAATGATTTTATGCTCAGCCTTGACGGCCCTTATTCTGAAGAGAATAATAAAGAAGTTCCAGCACTTATAGACAAAGCAAGGAAAGAGTTTGAGGATGCGATGGATACTGATCTTGATATCTCAGGGGCCTTGGCTGCGTTGTTTAATCTTGTGAGGAATGTTAATAAGATCAAGTTTAGCATAACAGATGCTAATATCATAAAGGATCTTATCGTAGAGATAAATTCTGTTTTAGGATTGGTCGAACTTGAACGAGAAGAGTTAAGCGAAGAGCTAAAAGGGCTTATAGATGAAAGAGAAAAAGCTAGGGCTAAAAAGGATTTTGACACTGCTGATAAGATCAGAGATGAGCTTAAGGAAAAAGGTATAGTTCTTGAAGATACTTCAGAAGGGGTCAGATGGAAGAAAGCTTAATCAAGAAATCTGGTTATAGAATGTTCTTCATCATGAGGGTCTTCTTCATGATAATCTTCTAGATTAGGTGCTGATGCCAATCTAAATCCTGAATCGTGATATTGCTTTTTCTCAAGCAGAGCTATCATCTTTTCATATCCTTTTTCATTGTAGGCAATAACTAATTTTTTGACAGGCTCTTCAAAATGCTGGCTAAGAGCATATACTGTCACTGCTTTTCCTTCAGTAAGATCATAGTCTGACTGGATGTTTTTTATCTCAGTTTCCAGGTCTTCTCTTGTTATTTGTTCCATATCTTTTTAGAATTCTTGGCTTTTTTATAAATCTATCTAAGTTCGGAATTTTGGGTCATGATATAGGATAATAAATTGAAAATCAAAATATTTATATATAATCCTCTTATTAGTAGATAAAAAGGGTGTTTAGATGAAAAAGATATGTTTTTTAGCTGTTGTATTATTATTGTTGCCTATTGTATATGCTGCTCCGCAGTCGCACCCTGCTTCTGAGATACTTGCCGGGACTTTTGCTTCTGGTAGTTTTATCTTTCCTAATAATATTACTAAAATAGGTTCCTAAGTCCCAGCTTTAGCTTCTGTTTTAACTGTGGGATACAGG
>CAYXHN010000088.1:0-4713 GCA_964464955.1 uncultured Methanosarcinales archaeon | reverse complement strand
CAACAAGCCTGCTAGTATATTAAACTAGCAGGTTTTATACTTTATATACCATCAAAAATAGCACTATGACTAAAGACAATACCTTTAGCAAACTCTCTCTTTTATCTGACCTCTCTTTCATCAAAAAACCCCTTCAAAAAAAACAAATCTAAATTAATTTAAAAATGTTTCTATTGTTTACCTTCTCTTTTTCTTGACAACAAAAACAATCCCTGCGATAGCTATAATCACAGCCAGGATCATACCTACAGCTGAGAACTCAGGAACTGTTTCTTCGTTAGATGCAGGATCATAATCTTTTGCACCAGTTCCAGTCAATCCACTTAATTTATAGTTGCCTGAGACTATCTCGCATCTAACATTATCCTCCTCAACATCTTTTGCTGTATTTCCATCACATTCAGCAGCATAATCAAAAAACACATATCCAGAACATGAAGTCGTTATCTCAGAAAGTGTTTCAGCATCAGGACAAACATAAACTCCTACCCCTTCAACAACAGGAACATATAGTGTATGATTTCCAGTTACTCCTTCTACATCCCCAAGATTAGCTACAACTGTGCTTGTAGAATCTGAATCAACAAAAACATCACTTAAATTGATGCTTGCGTTTATTTCAAATTCAACCTTAACATCTGAACCTTCTTTTATCTTCAGTCTTCTTTGGGTTGTTTGGTTGACTATCAGATTATCATATTCATCATGAAGGTCAAAACCGTTCCATGAAGCAGGTTCTGTGACATTATATACAGGAACATCTTCCCATACAAACATAGGGAAATCTCCAAGTACATCTACCCATACGTTCTCAAAATCCCACCCACTATATACATCATGAGACTTATCATAAAAATCTGACAAGGTTGTCTCTTCTGAGCAGGTTATTACTGCCCCTCCTTCTCCTACACAGACACTAGCATTATCTCCTGGATGATCATACCACCAGTTATTGCTTGTGCTCATGCTCCCTCCACCATAAATAGTCCTATCTCTTTCCCCTAATAGTCCTCCCACATCTGAAGTTCCATAAACTTCATTTGCTGCATAATTTGAAGATATGGTCTTAGATCCATAGGCATAATGAAAACGCCCTATAAGCCCTCCTACGTCAGAACCACCATTAACTGTTCCGGTTGCATAAGTTTTAGTTACACTAATAGAACCCTCATAAGCATTTCCAGAAAAAATATGACCTATTAAACCACCGCATCTGTACCCTCCTTCTATATCTGCTTCAACTCTTATATCCTGAATTGATATTGATTGTGCTGATCCTTTAGGAATACCAGCAGCACCCACTAATCCTCCCGTATTTGCATCCCCTTTTATTGTTCCGGTAACATATATGTTGTTTATAATTTTACTGTATGAAAATTCACCTCCAAAAGAACCGATCATCCCTGCAGTAGATGCACCTCCTGTTATGTTTACATCCTTTAATCCTATATTGGCAAGGGATATGCCTTTTCTATCTGGTACTGAGCCGAACAAAGCAACACCATCTGAAGAAGGCCTGTTTATGTAAAGATCAGATATCTTATGGTAATTCCCATTTAATCCTCCATCGAAATCAGATACAGGCTCAAAACCAGAACCATTATACCATTGCTTTGTCTCACTACAGTCTATATCTTCCATAAGCTCATAATAGCTGTTGCTTGCCCTCATGCACTGCAGTTCATAGCAATCATGGACCTCATAAGGATCCTCAGAAGTTCCAGAACCATTATAGTTTTCAGGATATGCTGAACAGTCAGGACTTATCCAGCAGTTGCTTGGCTCTCCGCTGCAATCATAATTTGCCTCCATCATACAGCTTGAATTACAGCCGTCTCCGTCTGCAGTATTGCCATCATCACATTCTTCTCCAGTACTAATATCCCCATCACCGCACACTATCAAAGAGCAGTTGCTTGGCTCGCCTTCACAAAAATATCCGTCTTCAACATTGCAGCTTGCATTACATCCGTCTCCGTCTGCAGTATTGCCATCATCACATTCTTCATCTAAACTTACATTCCCGTCTCCGCAAACAGAATCTTCCATATAACCCCATGCACAAGCTCCCCCATATACACCTATATGTGCCTGCGAGCCGTCAGGATTTTGGCCTGTTCCCTGGTTCTCCCAGTTACCTGAGGTAAGATGCCATTCAGAATCAAAGGTTACATCCTGATGCAGCAAAGATGTTGTTATGCTGCTAAAAGAGCTTGATTCATAGATAATTGAGTTTGTTGCATACTTATTTCCATCAGGTGATTTAAGCTGTACATTTTCAAATGAATTGTAAAGGTTGACAGTATTGATATTCCTGAAATACCAACCATTGTAAAGAGAATATTTATCCTTAAATACGCAGTTATAAAAATTAAGTGAATGGCCGGATGCATCACCAAAATAATATGTATTAGAACCCGAGGCTGAATCGTGTTCAAATATGATATTATAAAAATTATGATTGTCATCTGTGACTGATAACGCTCTCTGCCATGAATTACTGACTGCCATATGCATAATTACATCTCCGCCGGAAGCTCCTATAATGTCTCCGTCAAGCGCATTTGGAGAATTACTTGCAACCCGGGTATAATTTCCCGGCTGAAGATAGATTGCAGTATTTGAGCCGTCGTTGTCAGCAGCCATATTATAAGTCTGATATGGATTTGATTCACTGCCATCTCCTGTAGAATCGCTTCCATTAACAGCATCAACATATATAACATCATCATACGCCTCTAAATCATAACAGACAGCAGAAGCAAATCCACTAATAAGAATTAACATCGAAATCATTAATATTATCTTTTTCATCATATCACCTTTTTGTTTTTATTAACATTGGAAAAAGCTTAAGCATTTATAAATATTTTGAAAACCGCTAGGTTTTCAGGATATTTATATCTGAGAACTTGTTCTCTCTATGTAAATGTTTTGAAAACCTTTCAGAAAAAACTGCTGAGCTTTGACTGCTCTCTTAGATTCTTCAGCATTATGCTTTTTTCAAGAACTCCGCTTATATCCTGTCCAAACTTCTTCTTGACAAGCATCTTTGCATACTTCAGCATAAGCTCCTTGTCTGAAAATTCTATAGGCTTCTCATTCAAAGCCTTCCTGCACGCTTCCCTGCACACCCATACACCCAAAGGACATGCATATTCCCCTGTTATAAACCTTAAAACTAAAACACTCCCTTGCTTTTTCATGGAATCTAGTTTCTCAAGAACCCCCAGCCGTGCAGCATAATATCCCCCTGCTGTGTTGTCAGCATAATTTTTCCTTCCATCATAGTTTTCATAATCAGTAGCAAACTGCAATTCCTGGCTTTGATTAAACCCAGCATTAGGCATATACATCTCAAAAAGCTCATAGCTCCATTTCTCTGGAAAGGTCATTATAAGATAATAGTTTCCAAGATGTCCTCCGAAAAAAGCGTTATATCCTGTTTCTTGATCATATCTGATCTTTTCAAGGATATGTTTCCCCAGAGAGTCATCAGTTGCAGTTATGCTCCATCTGGTAGGGACCAATTTTCTCTTTTGCTTCAATCCTAAAGTTCCCACAGACAATATTTTTGTCAGAAAATTCTCATCAAATCCGTTCTCATAAAGATATGTTAAAGCATCATTTGACTTAAGGTCTGTATCAGAGACAACTCTGTCAACCTTAGTATGGACTTTTGGATTGGAGGTTATCTCCATCTGTTTTAGTCTAGCTGAAGGGCCCATAGGAGCAAGGTAAGCCTCTGTCTGCACTCTAAATTTTGGCTTCTCTTCAAGCCCCACCTCTATATCCACAGGCTTTGAAGCCATCCCTACCTCCTTGCTGATATCCAATAGTTTGCTCCTGTCATGTGCATGCACCTTAAATCTTGAGTTTACTAATTCGCTTCTGAATCCTATTATCTTATTGATATCATAGTTCTTCTCAGCCCAGTGTCTTGGAGCATCATACTCCCAGGCATCTTCTTTTCTTTCATTCAATGAAAGCACACCTGCATTGAGAAAAGGATAGCCGTGATGCCCTATAAATGGAGCAGGAGCTTCGCCCTGAAAACTATCTGAAAGCATCCTGGCTTTCTTTTTTACTTTAAACATAGCTTCTGATTTTGCAATCACAGGACAGAAACTCCTTCCGCAAAAACCCCTGCCCTTGCACCTTACGCATTGTATGTTCATAACAAAAATTAAAACATGATTTTATATTAAACTTTCTTAAAAATGATTCTCAGGAAAACAGTCAAAATAAAAAAGTTTATATATGTTTGCGCATAGGACGTCATTATGTTCCCAAAGTTAAAAGAGGTGGTAGAGAATAAGGCATTCAGGAAATTCTTCGTAAGAACTGTCTTGTTCTCCTATCTGCTGGTAGCGGAAGTTGTATTGCTGGGCCTGCTTATCGACACAAGAGGTGTTGACCTGGGAATAGAAGTAGTATTCTCTAATTTTCCTGTTAATTTCTTGATATTCTTCATTCTGTTTTTTGTAGCTATGTCTAGAAAAGACCTATTTAAGATAAAGATGTTGAGTAATCTCAACAGAAGAAAGTTTGCATCTTTCTTATTGTTGAATATAATCTCTTTATTCGCATTTTATATGCTTACACGATACCTTGTAGAAAACCCTGTATCTGGGTTTAGTTCGATATCATTCACTATCATCTACTGGCTTTTGGGAGGGCTGATAATATTCTTTCTGGGGCTTGCTTTTTTTG
>CAYXHN010000087.1:0-4895 GCA_964464955.1 uncultured Methanosarcinales archaeon | reverse complement strand
AGCTCTAATTTTTATCTTGAATTATGCCACACGGCACAAAAACAATAAACTTTATAAATAACCTAGTTAATCCTTTGTTAAAAGCTTCTAAACGCTGAAAAGCGTGAGATTATAGCATAGGCAAACTCAAACGAGTTAAATATGCAAAAGAAGCTATAAGGAAAATAAAAATGACAGGAATAAATGATGTTTATCCAAATGATTTGATTGAGAATCTTGCTGAGAATATGAAGTCTATGGACGAGATAGAATCTCCAGAATGGGCAGGATTTGTAAAGACTGGCCCTCATAAGGAAAGGCCCCCTGCAGACAAGAGATGGTGGTACCTAAGATCTGCTGCACTATTAAGGACAATATACAAGTTCGGGCCTATAGGAACTGAGAAACTAAGGACAAAATACGGCGGAAAGAAAAGAAGAGGCCACAAAAAGCCGATATTCAAAAAATCAGGAGGAAGTGTCATAAGAAGATGCCTTCAGCAGCTTGAAAAGGCAGGCTTTGTAAAGCAAACAGAAAAAGGAGTTCATAAGGGAAGAGTTGTTACAGCAGAAGGAAAAGCGCTTCTTAAAAAAGCTGCAGACCAGGCAGCAAAGAATATGCCCAAGAAAGAAGAAAAGACAGAAGCTCCAAAAAAAGAAGTTGCTGAAAAACCAAAACAGGAAGTTGAAGAAAAAAAACAGCAGCCTGTTGAAAAAAAGAAGGAGCAGCCTGTAGCTAAACCTGAGAAAAAGAAAGAAACTCCAAAAAAATCATAATCACACTGCGGAAATCTGCAAGGCAGATTTACGCTATAGACAGAGTTAAGATTAAAAAATAAAATGGCAAGATACAAACACCCTGGAAAAAAGGCAAGATTGGCAAAGAAAGGAAGACAAGCTAGATGGGCTCCTTTCTGGACAGTTCCTAAGATATACGGCCAGGGAAGAAGGGTCCATCCGGGAAGACACACAACAAGAAAAAGATCCTGGAGAAGAACAAAGACCAAAGCATAATCAAATATCCTTTAAGATTTTAAACTAAAATAGTTAAAATGGCAAAATCCTTTAGGATTTTGAGATTTTAAACAAAAAAATAAATAATTAAAATGGCAAAAAAAGAAACCCAGCCAAAAAAAGTATTGGAAAGAGAATATAACATTCCTTTAAGAAAAGAATGGCTTAAGGTTCCTAAATATAAAAGATCAAAAAAAGCTTCCAAAGCTTTGAAAGAGTTTCTTGCAAAACACATGAAAGTTGAAGATAGAGACCTAAGGAAAGTAAAGGTTGGAAAATATCTTAATGAGTTTATCTGGAAGCACGGGATAAAAAATCCTCCTCATCATGTTAATGTTACAGCAGAAAAAGACGATAAAGGCATAGTAAAAACTGAGTTGGTCGGAGCTCCGGTCGAAAAGCCTAAGGAAGAAGATAAAAAATCAAAGAAAAAGGCTAAAAAAGAAGAAAAAGCTCCAGAGAAAAAAGAAAAGAAAAAGCCTGAAGCTGCTGAAAAGAAAGGTACTTCTGAAAAAGAAGAAGAAAAGCCTAAGAAAGAAGCTGCTGAAGAAACTTCTAAGGAACCAAAAGCTCCTGAGAAGAAAGAAGCGCCTAAAGAAAAACCTTCTGAGAAAAAACCAGAAGATAAAAAGTAATCCTAGATTCTTATTGAAAATTTCAGCAAAGAATTTTCAGAGGGTTCAATACCTCTCAATTTATAGCGAAATTTTCAATTCCAAAAATTTGCTAACTATGGTGCGAGTCTGTAATACTCCTCACTTTAGTGCAGAAATAGGACGCAAAATAATCATTAGCAAATTTTTCTTATGTCAAAAGCAGGCACTATCATATAGGCATATACTTTCTGAAGGAATTCAGGCCCATGAATAATCATCTCTTTAACATATCTTGTCTGCCTTTTGCTCGGGTTCATATTGTAATTTTTAGAAACAGCTTTCAGAAGAGCAAACCTGTCATCAAGATGCTCAAACAACCCCATTTCTTCCTCAATATTCTTATCATAAAGTTCAAGTTGTTTTTCCATGTCTACCTCAGCATCAACTAAAGCAGCCATAGCAAGATAGGACTGTGCAAGCAGGTGAAGCCTGATATCATACTCCTTAAGGTTAAACACAAACTCATGCACCCCATTAGCAACAAGAACCTTCTGCTTGCTTTTAGGATTAGGAAAAGATGCATGCATGTCCTTCCCATTGGAATCCTTTATCTTTATATCTTTTTCAATCTCCTGTATAAATCCCTCAAGATTCATGATAAAAAGAAATATTTTATCATTTATATTGGTTATTAAAAAAGATAAGCTTTATTTTACTTTGATGAGAATTTTTATTTTGACACTAATGTTTATTTTGCAGAATAAAGTAAACCATTGCAGAATCGTAGATAAATTAAACTAAATTCTACATTTTTTTACAAAAAAAGAAAACTTTATATATCATACAAATTATAATATATTAAAATAGAAATGGTGGAAAATGATAAAAAAAACTAGAAAGGTCTGTATTTCTAAAAAAGAGTATGAAGCATTGAAAGAGAAAGAAAAACTAGATGACGATCTATTGAAACAGATAGCAGATTCTCTGACAGATCTAAAAGCTGGAAATATAAAGAGAATTGCTTAAAAATTTTTATATATTTTTTCTGCTTCTTTCATAAAAATAGGCAATAATTTTTTAATCCCTTCTATAGTGTCTTGCTGATCCTTTTTTCCAGATTCTGCCACAATCAAGACCATCAAAAAATCTTTATATACCAGCCAATAGACCCTTCTCCCCTCAAATCTCTTTTCTCTTAAAAACCTTTTATAAACTGAATCCCCTTGATAAGGATTATTTTTCAGCTTTTTTCCGATCTTAGTTACATAATCATAATCAGATAGTCTTTTTTGAAGCCTATTTGAAATAAAAACCTTATGTTCTTCCATCATCTTCTTAGAAGTATAGATGTTTTTAAATTTTATCTCACTAGGATATAATGTCTGCAATATAACAATTATGGTGTCAAGGTATTATTTTTAAGTTATTGGCGGTATATTAAACATATACATAAAGATAACAATAGCTTTATAAATCAGATAACCACCATGATTATCATGAAAGAGATCTTTACAAAGATAGAAGCTGAGACAGATCCAGAACTGGGCTGCAGACCAGAAGAAAGAAAAACAGAAGATATAATACAATACGGCATAATAAATATAGACAAGCCAAAAGGTCCGACATCTCATCAGGTCTCTGATATGGCTAAAAGGATCTTAAGCATAAAAAAAGCAGGCCATTCAGGAACATTGGATCCGGCTGTGACCGGAGTTCTTCCTATAGCTCTGGGCAGGGCAACAAGAGTCATACATGCAATATTAAATGCAGGAAAAGAATATGTGGGGATAATGCATCTGCATAAAGAAGTTGATGAAAAGACACTAAGAGATGCGTTCAAAAAGTTCATAGGGACCATAACACAACTTCCCCCTATAAAATCAGCAGTAAAAAGGCAGAAAAGAAAAAGAACTGTCTATTATCTTGATATCTTAGAGACCGAAGGCCAGGACATCCTATTCAGGACAGGAGTGCAGGCAGGAACATATATCAGAAAGCTTATCCATGATATCGGCAAGGAGCTTAAGGTTGGAGCACACATGGCTGAACTTAGAAGGACAAAAGCAGGACCTTTTGATGAATCTACATCAACTACCCTGCAGGATTTAACAGATGCATTGCATTACTATAAAGAAAACAAGGATGAAAAAAGATTAAGGGAAATAATACTTCCTGTAGAATCAGCAGTATCACATCTCTCAAAAGTCTGGGTCCTGGACTCGACAGTCGATACATTATGCCACGGAGCCAACCTAAACATCCCAGGGATAAGCAGCCTAAACAAGATAAAAAAAGGCCGACTGACAGCGATAATGACATTAAAGGATGAACTTGTAGGCATAGGAACAGCAAAACTTTCTTCAGAAGATATCATGGAAAAAGAAAAAGGGCTTGCAGTTGATATCCAAAAGGTTTTTATGCTTCCTGATACTTACTCAAAAAAAGATGAAATATGATCTTGAGATAGACAAGGTAATAGAAAATATAAAAAAGCAGAAAGCAAAGACAGTCTGCATCCAATTAGCAGATGGACTCAAGCCATACTCCAATAAGATACAGGAAGAGATAGAAAAGAATACAAAAGCAAAAGTCATCATCTGGCTTGGCTCCTGCTTTGGAGCATGCGACATCCCGGCAGGACTGGAAAGGCTGAAAATAGATATGCTAATACAGTTCGGCCACAACGAATATGGCTTTTGATCTAAGATAAAAAATGCATCCCATAAATTTCATACTAACCTCAGTAGCAGCATATTCAGGTATTATAGCAGGATTTATCATAGCAAAACTGACAAAAGAAGAGCTGAAGCCCGGAAGGAAATATTTCTCAATGCTGATGTCAATGTTGCTGGCATTGATAACAGGATTAGCCTTAACCTATTACAACTTAAGCATATTGGTAACATTGATACTGTCCATAGCAGTCATGATAGCATCATTAAAGATTGATCTGAAAAAACTGGACATGGCCATATACTCATCTTTTGCTTTGTTTCTTGTTTTGATGTCTCCAAAAACAGGCTATATCATAACAGCAGCAGCATTGATATTTATCTACGGCCTGCCTGCAGCAGCAGAAAAAAGCATAAAAAAGATATTTATAAGAACAGGATCATTTATACCTCTGAGCATTATACTCTATATTCTTACCATTCAACATCTTTGATCCCGATATAATAAGCTATATGGTTTGAGGCTATGTGAATCAGGAAATTGAAGACTAGGACAGTAATAACTATCTGCCATGAAGGCACAAACACAAAAGAGATGAACAGCAAACTTCCCAGAGAATAGTCTACCTGATCCC